>DATEGN010000018.1:0-6993 GCA_035280125.1 Gemmatimonadaceae bacterium
CGTCCACCCGTTGGGCAGGGCGAAGTAGGGAGCACCCTTCGAAGAGCGACGCTCTTCCCAGTCGAACCTCGTGCCGTATGCGCGAAGCAGCACCAACGTGGAGCGCTTTTCGTCGGGTGTCGCGTCGAGCGGGCATGGCAATCCGCTATCAGCGAAGAAGGGCAACATCTCGATCTCCACACCGACGCGCTGAAGGTCCGTCGGCCGCGGCACGAACAGTTGATCGCGAATCGATCGCGCGAAAAAGTCCTGCACGGCAGCGGTCGCGGTCATAATCGCGGCAAAGCGACCGCGAGCGCGAAACGCTCGCCATCCGTGATCCAGCGCTCGAGCTTGAGACTCGAGGCGCGCAGCAGCCGTCTCACGCTCGGCCGATCATACTTGCAACTGATCTCGGTGCGAATCGTTTCACCGTTCGCCAGGTGCACGTCACCGACGCGAGGAATGTGCACGATCTGCTCGCGCGCCGAGACCAGGTGCATCTCGATACGGTGTCGGTCCGCGGAATAAAACGCTCGATGCGTGAAGCTCGCGACGTCGAAATCGGCGCCCAGCTCCCGGTTGAGTACGCGCAGCATGTTGCGATTGAACGCCGCGGTCACTCCGCGTGTGTCGTTGTACGCAGCCTCGATCACTCGTTTCTGTTTCCGCAAATCGGCGCCAACCAACAGCCGGTCGAATGGCCGCATGTCCGCGCGAATCCGTGAGAGGAGCGCACGCGCCGATGGCGCGTCGAAGTTTCCGATCGTGCTGCCGAGGAACGCGAAGAGTGCCGGGCGTGGGAGCCGCTCGGGAATACCTAACGACGTACTGATGTCGGCGATCGCTGGCGTCACGCGCAGAGCCGGATACTCCGCGCGTAATCGCGTCGCCGTGTCCGTCAGGAACTCCTCGCTCACGTCGACCGGCACGTACTGCTCGGCGCAGCCCGCGTCGCGCATCGCGTCGAGGAGAATCCGCGTCTTGGCCGCGCTGCCCGCACCAAGCTCCACCAGCGTGCGGGGCCGGAGCAGTTCGACTAGCGAGCGCGAATTCTCTTCGAGCAATGCGCGCTCCGCGCGTGTGAGATAGTACTCGGGGAGTCGGGTGATTCGTTCGAAGAGCTCCGACCCGTGCTCGTCATAGAAATACTTCGGAGGCAGTTCTTTCTGGCGTCGCCCGAGTCCCTCGCGTACTTCGTCCACCATCGTCGAGCGGCGTTCGTCGACGAGCTCGATTGCGACCGCGCGCTCTACGTCCGCCGCCGCGGTATTTCCACGTCTAGTCATCTCGTGCGCAGCGAAACCCACTGAAAATCTGACGGCGAATCGGATAGTCCCAGTTGCGGAACGTGGTCCGAATGGCACCGGGCCGCGTTGCCCAGGAGCCCCCGCGAAGCACCTTGTACTCCGTTCCGAAAAAGACTTGCGAGTATTCCGCGTAAGGAAATGCAGTGAATCCGGGATACCCGTTGAAGTCACTGCTCGTCCACTCCCAGACGTCGCCGAGCATTCCGTAGCAGCCTGACGGCGAGAGGTTGTTCGCGTACGTATCGATGGGGCTGACGTCGAACCCGAGCTGATCGAGATTCGCGTCCTGCTCGCCGGGAGCGTCGTCGCCCCACGGACAGTCGCGCGAGCGCTGGATCTCTGGATCCCACGCCGCGGCCACCTCCCACTCGGTTTCGGTCGGTAGACGTTTCCCTGCCCAGCGCGCGAAGGCCTCGGCCTCGTGATAGCAAACGTGAATCACCGGGCGCTGCGGATCCGGCCGTTCGACGTGATCCATGCTGCGACACAGCCACGATCCCCCCTCGCGCCACCAGTACTTCGGCGCATCCGCTTTGGATTCATCGAGCCACTTGCGCCCGTCCTCGCTCCAGAGCTCACGCCGTTGATAACCGCCATCGTCCATGAACGCCAAATACTCGCCATTGGTGACCGGCGTTCGATCGATCCAGAAGGGCGACAATCGGGCCGCATACCGTGGCCGCTCGTTGTCGTACGCACGCGAGCGATCGTCGGTGCCGACAAGAACGCGCCCACCCTCCACACGTAGCATCGTGTTCGTTCCTGACGATGAACGCGCCGCGAGCCGAGGCCGACGAATCGAAGGCGAATAGGCAGCTCCCTGCTTGAGCTGCAGTGTCTGAAGCATCGTCTCGTTATGTTGATACTCGTGTTGCAATACCATCTGGTAGACGTAGCCGTTTCGCAGAAGCGAGTCGTTCGACTCGAGATCGACATGCTCCAGTCGCTCGAGCACACGCTCCCGAATTTCCGCCATCGCTGCCAACGTCAATGCGAGCGTCGGCAATGGCAGCGCGCCACGAACGCGACGCGGATGCTCGAACGGGTTGTACATGCCCGGCATCTCGACAAATTCGACTTTGCCGTCGAGGTTGCGATCGAGCCAGAGCCCCTCGAAGTGACCGATGTGCCCGAGATCCCAGAGGATCGGACCCATCAGCGGATCATGTTGGGCGCGCAGATCAGCTTCGCTGACCGTTTCGATGAGCTGGAGCGTACGTGCGCGCGCTTCCGCTAACGCTGCGGCGATGTCAGCTCGAGACGCGATTGACCGATCGGAGCGCTCGGCGTGGGGGACGGCGATCGTCATAGACCTCCCTCTGGCAAAACTCGCGCGCGTGCATCGGCACCGACGGACACCACGCGCGAGCTACAGTTAACGACTCGGACGGACGAATCGTTCCACACCCGCGAGCGTCGCGTCGACCGCGAGCGCGAGAAGCGCCGCGGGAATCGCGCCAGACAAGATCATGCGCGTGTCCGCGAGCGCTAGCCCACTGACAATCGGCTCGCCGAGGCCGCCCGCGCCGATGAACGCTGCGAGCGTTGCCGTGCCGACGTCGATCACAGCTGCGGTCCGAATTCCAGCCATTATGACGGGCGCCGCGAGCGGCAGCCGAACTTGTCTCAGAATCTGACTGTCTGTCATCCCAAGGGCACGCGCGGCATCGACGGCCGACGCGTCGGCATCGCGTACGCCCGTGAAGGTATTTCTCACAATCGGATACAGCGAGTACAGCACTAGTGCAACCAGTGCCGGCACGACTCCGATTCCCAGCAGCGGAATCATGAACGCAAGCAGAGCGATACCGGGCAGCGTTTGCAGAACACCGACGCTCCGAATCACCGGCTCTGCGCCGCGCGCACTGCGCTCGAGTATCAGACCGAGCGAAACGCCGATCAGAATCGCCAATGCCAACGATGTACCGACGAGAAGCAGATGTCGCAGTGTGCGCGATAACAACGTCGCTCGCTCGTTTGCAATGTATCCGAGAAGGCCAATGCGCTGCGCGTGCGGCGACGCCGCAACCGCTCGGCGCTTCAGGCCAAGCTCGTCGAGCGCGTCCGACGCCACGGTGGCGATCGGCGTGCCCTCGGCTTCGACACGCCGATTCAGACGCCGCATGTGCTCGACGTCGAGACGCCCGCTGAGCTCAGTGAGCGCGGCAACTGCCGCTGGATTGGTCTCTGCGAGATGAGAGCCGATGAGCGCGGCTGCCTCGTAAGGCGGGAAAAAGCCTCGATCGTCTCTCAGAACTCGAAAATCGTAGCGTGCAATGAGTCCATCGGTCGAATAGCCGTCGACCACATCGACTTCGCCCGCATCGAGTGCACGATACTTCACCGCGGGGAGGAGAGTCCGCACGTCTCGAAATCGAATTCCATAGGCTTTGGCAAGACCCGGAAGACCGTCGGCCCGGCCGATGAAATCTGGAGTGAGTCCAGCTCGAAGGCGGGGGGCGAAGCGCGCGAGGTCGGACAACGTTCCCACCTGCAGTGAGTCAGCCATTCCCTTGCGAACCGCGATCGCGTACGTGTTCTCGAAGCCTAACGGTGGAAGCCACCGAACTCCGAATCGACGAGGGAATTCCTCGGCGACCCTCGCGTAGACCTCGGCTGCCGATCCCTTTGGCGCCTCGCCGAGCAGCACGAGCAGGCCAGTTCCGGTGTACTCGGGATACACATCGATCGCGCCAGTTCGGAGGGCGCGAAATGCCAGCTCCGTTGCACCGAGCCCCGGCCGCCGGTCCGCGCGAATGCCGCGCGCCTCCAGCAGCTGCGCGAACATTTCCGCGAGCAGATAGGACTCGCCGAATGGCTTCGAGGCGACGATGACAGGTGCCGCCGTGCTTTGCGCCGGAGCCATGCGCGCCGATACGAGTACACCAAGCGCGATCCACGCCCGTCTCATCGGGCCTCGTGCCTAACGGCAAGCGGCGCCAGATCGGCGTCGGTGACGCGAGCGCGAGCCAGCAGCTGGCGCACGTACTCCGTTGCCGGACGCGCCAGCAAGGCGTCGGGCGGCCCGACTTGCTCCACTCGTCCGCGCCGGAGTACCGCAATTCGCTCGGCGAGAAGAAAGGCCTCGTGCAGATCGTGAGTGACGAGGACTGCGGTCATCGAATTCGTTGGCGCCAGCCGCAATGCGGCAAAGCTCTGCTGGAGGTCGGCTCGCGAAATGGCGTCGAGCGCTCCGAAGGGCTCGTCGAGCAGCACCACGCTTGGGCGCGCCGCGAGAGCTCTCGCGATCGCTACGCGTTGTCTCTGACCGCCCGAAAGCTCGTGTGGCCAACGGGTCCGAAAGACGGCGGGGTCGAGACCGACCATCTGAAGCGCTTCGTCTGCGCGAGCCGCGATGTCATCGCTCGATCCGTTGAGCCTGAGCACGAGCTCCACGTTTCGACCGACACGCCAGTGCGGCAGAAGACCGCCGTCCTGCGGTACGTAGCCGATGGAGCGACGTAGCTCGATCACGTCAACGCCGGCGGTGTCTCGACCCGCGACGATCACGTTTCCGGAGTCCGGCCGCACCAAGCAGTTGAAGCTGCGGAGCAGTGTCGTTTTGCCAGAGCCGCTCTCGCCGACGAGCGCGACACACTCACCTTCGGCGATGTCCAGACTGACGCCATCGAGGGCCGTCGTAGAACCGAAGCGCTTGACGAGGGCTACAGCGGAAAGCGCCGGCGCCTCGGCAAAAGGGGATCTCGCGCCAGGCGCCTGCGCTCGTCTCTCCATCCGGCAAAGATGTAACGCCAAATCGATCGAGGCGAGCGGTCCGCCGCTCGCCCGTCTTACTGCTGGCTCGGATCCGATCGGGTGCTGAGCCAGAGTGGGCGCACGACGCAGGCGTCGAAGTCACGCCCGTTGCACGTGGTCTTCGCGTTGTCGATCACGTTCTTCTGAACCGCCACGGGATAGCTACGGCAGTTCGACGTGTTCCTCCCTCGAACACATCCATTGTAGTGGAGGAGCGCCATGCGCCAGCTGCTGTCCGACGCGACCGTGGTATCGCCGAGCGCGGACGAATCTCCGGTGACGTTGTCGGTGGCGCGTCGCGCCAAGTAGCCGAGGATGTAAATGCCGTACCGAAGATTGGTGGTATCGTTGAGCAGATTCGTACCGAACATTCTGCCCAATGAGCTCCGCCACGAGCTTCCGTGCACTTGCATGAGTCCTACGGCACCCACACTCGACTGTGCTCGTGAATCGAGTTCGTCATTCTCCGTGAGCATCACGCCCAGCACGAGCGCGGGGGGCAAGCGCCGGCGATACGCCTCGCTTACCGCCACATCCGCCAATCTCCAGGCGCGCGTCTGATTGACCTTCCCGGTGCGGAGCAGATCGCGCATGAACCGCTCGCGGTCAGCCAGGAACTGCGGGGTCTGAAGAGCGACTTCCGTTGGCGAGTTCAGCCACGGCGCGTGGATGGCCGCGGAGTCCACGTATCGATGCTGGAGGATCTGAGCAACCATCGGCTCGCGCTGCACAAACACCGGATGCGTACGCGACACGGTGAATGCAACCGTGCCAAGCGATCCGAGTGCAAGGAGCAGCAGGTGCCACGCGGGTTGCTTCTTGATAATGCCTCCACTGACGGACCAGATTCTGGTCCCTTAAAAACGGGGCTAGGGCAAAAGGGCCGACCGCGCGTCGTCAGCGGTGGGTGCAGCATGTGCGACCCAAAAAAGCAAGGCTGGCGCGAGCGGGACGCCTTGGCGAATAATGCTCCGCGCCTTGAAGAGCCTGGCCGGATGCTAGCCGTGGGCGCGGCCTTTTTCAACCGGTTGGGTGCCACAGGAGCGCTAAGGGTGATCGAAAGGCCGCCTAAGGTGTGGGCCTTTTCTCACCGGCATCATTCTTTCCTTGAAGTGTTGAAGATCAAGGCGCACAGGCGCCTAGAGGCATGAGTTGAATCATCGGTTGAAGATGGAAGGATCCTTCGAGGCACCCGATCTCGCACCGCCAACGCCCGCGGTGCGGAAGAAGAAAATTCGGCTCAAACGGCGTCGCCGGCGGATGCGGCCTGCCGTCAGAAATACGCTCGTCGGTGCCGCCGTCGTCATCGTCGGCTTGCTTCTCCAATTCGCGATTCACACCTATCGCACCGAACCGCGAAACACGAGCGTCATTGCCGAGCGAGAGCTGAGAGTCAACACGCTGGCGGACGGCGAGCGGGTGATCCGAATGGTCGCCGTATTTCAACGGCCGTGGATCGACTATTTCCGGGCAACGCGCGGACTGCTCGTGCTTACCGATCGCCGACTTCTCTTTCTCGGACTCGAGCCCCGCGATCTGCTCGCGTCGGGCGATGGCCCACCGACCTTCACGGAGCACGATTTCCAGGTCGACACGGCGGTGCAGGTTCGGCCAGGTCGGACCTTTTTTGGGATCGCGAAAGCACTCGTCGTCGACACTCCGGACGGCAGCTATCGGTTTGGAGTCCCCTCGCAGGCTTGGGGCAAGGCGAGTCTGATGCTCCACTCGGTAGCGGCCCGCCATGAACGTCTCGTCGCAATTGGCGCCAGGGAGGCGAAGGTCCGAGCGCGGATCGAGGCACAGCGCAAGTTGGCGCAGCAAGAGGCGGCGAAGCCCAAGTACTATACCGTTCGACGCGGTGATGCCTTGTCCTCGATTGCGGCTCGCTGGAATACCAGCGCTGACACGCTCCGAAAATGGAACAGCCTCGCGACCAACAAGATTCGCA
>DATEGN010000019.1:0-4592 GCA_035280125.1 Gemmatimonadaceae bacterium
GAAGAGTTGATGGCGCTGAGTCGCGTCGTCAGGCGTGTGCTGAATGCGGACGTGAATGCCGCGATTAGCAAGCTCGAAACGAGCGACCTGGCGCGCCAGGACCTGACCCTCGGCGCCAAGCGCGCTGCCGGCGAAGGTGACGACCGTGCGAGTGTCTTCGGGGCGGTTGCCAGGACAGGCAACCACCGTGGTGAGGAGTGACAGAGCGATGGAAACGAATCGAGCTCGCATGCGCGGCCAAGCTTAGGGCCTCGGGCGTCTGCGAGCTAGGGATCTTCGTGGGCCAAGACGGTCAGAATGGAACCGAGAAGCTCACCACGACTGGCGACTTCACCGCTCTCGTGGCCCTGCTTTCGCGCTCACGCATTCGCGCGGCGATTGCTGTCCCTGTCGCATAGCCGAACATTGCACCGACGACGGTGTCGGACAGCCAATGGCGTCCATCCATGATCCGCCCCGCACCGATTACAATGGGAACGGCGTAAACGACGGGCGTTGCCGCGTGGAGGTCGAAGCGGTGCGAAAGAAAGCTCGCGCAACCCAATGAATTCGCAATGTGGCCGCTGAAGAACGAATGCTTGTTCCAATCGTGCGAGCCGGGCGAGCGAATCACGAACGCATCGTCGGGAGACGTTCGCGGTCGATCGCGTGCGATGAGCAGATAGACGATCTCCCGTGCTCCTGCGCTCGTTAGGTGCGCCGTCGCGCAGCCAAGCCCGGCGTCCCGCAACGCCTGTGAATGACCGATCGAGCCGGCGAGGTAGAGCACTCCGGATATCGGGAGCAGATACTGACCACTCCCGAGTTCATAGGCAGGATACTTCGCCTCCTCACTGAGCGTGTGCTTGAGTGTCCACACCGGCCACGAATTCGGATGATCGGTGATCCATTGGGCGAGCGGTTCGTCGACGCGGGCAGCGGCGCCCGTGAGGGCGCTGACGGCCGCAAAGGCCCCCCAGTCATCGCTTGTGCCGTGCGCCGGCGACGTCCACACGCTCCACACGTCGCCGACGAGACGTCTGAAGTCCTGTCGAACGGAATCCGCACGGAGCTGCGCGTGCGCCGATGCCGATAGCCCGATAACACATAGAAACGCCCAGAAACTCAACCGCCGTGCTAACGTACGTTGCACTGACCTCCGAATCGTCCACATGTCAAAGAGTGTTCGCGAGAGGAGCCGACGAGATCTACGCATGGTCTAGGCCCGAGCGAAGGCGTATGGATCCAGACATTGTCAGTTTCTTCCAGGTTTGCGCCGGCATCGTGATGACCGTTGGCGCGCTCTCGGCGATCGGTATCACCGCGCGCGTCATCCTGCTCCGCGCTCAACGTGCCGCGCAACGTCCGCAAATCGATGACAACCGGTTGCGACATCTCGAGCAGGCGGTCGACGCAATCGCCATCGAGGTCGAACGGATTTCCGAGGGACAGCGCTTTGCGACGAAGCTCTTGACGGAGAGAGCGAAGGAGTCACTGCATTAACCTTCTGCTCGTTACTCGTCGCCGTTTGCTCAGTGACGCAACCGGCTGGCTCTGGGTTTAGCCCGTACAGGCGCGCGATCGACTCTCTGCGTCAGCGATTAGCCAAGACCTAACGACTCGTGAGATCGGGAGCTGGTTGTGAAGCGACTGCAGTATTATCTCGTCATTGCGACGCTCGGGCTCGCGTGTGCTGCTCTGTCCGCGCGAGCGCAGACCGAATCCGCACCGGACGACTACGGCCTTTGGATGTCCGCCGGCGTTGGCGCTGCCGAGCGAGGCCTCGCAGCGGCGGGTGTATCGGGATGGTTCACCGCGCACCGAATTGCCTTCGGAGGACGGCTGAGCGACGCTGAAACACCGGTCGCTTTCGCGGCCAGTGGAGCGAAAAGCGTCATCGAAAGCTCGGTCATGCTCGGTTGGCTCGTGACCACACCCCGTTCACCCGTCTCTGTGCTGCTTGCGGGCGGATATTCCGCACTGCAGCGCAGCAGCGTCCATACGCAGAGTCAAATCATCGAGGAGTCGTTCCGCGATCACGGCCCGACGGTACATGGTGAGATTGGCCGAAGACTCACACGCCACATCGGCATCGGTCTGGGCATTTTCGGCATTACCGGGCGGAAGACGAGCCACGTCGCGGGCACGCTCGGCATACGAATCGGCCGCCTTCCACAGTGACGGTGCGAGTATCCCCGACTTTCACTCACGAGCACCCAGTGGATTGTAGCCGAGATGTTGATCGCAGGAGATTTACTGTTGTGATGGTGATGTCGCCGACAAGGCGCGGACATCACTTCCGCATCCCATTGATCAGGCCACTCGGTCGTTGTGAACCGCTCGACGCAGATGAACAATTACCAAGTGCCAAATGGGTGTTACCGCTCATTTCTCCCGCCTCACAGATTCCTTGAATACCGCTGAGTGCCAAAGAAAAGGGCCAGCGAGCAACGTTCGCTGGCCCCAGGCATAAATGATTTCCGGAGAACTCAGCTCACTCCCGCGGACCGCTTGCTACCTTCCCCGGTGCCTTCGACTTGTCCTCGTACGGTCTGAGCCACCACTCGAAGAACACCCAGGTTCGATCCCATGAATCAATCTGCTCGGGTGAGTCGACGCGCTCGAGCGTCTTTGGATCGACGCGGCGGCTGAACGCGTGGCCAACCGACGCCCCCCACGGCGCCGGGTCGACATAGATCTTCGTCTCGGCGAGATCGGGCTTGAGCGCGCGGAGCTTCCACACCAGCTGCTGATCCTCGACGTAGTTCACGTCCTCGTCGTTCGTCGCCACATGAACGAGGATCGGAATGTGTAAGTCCTCGACATGATACAGCGGCGAGCGCTTGATGTACTCCTCGGGTTTCTCGAATGGCAGGCCGCCGATGCCGGGCTGAGTCGAGTAGCTGCGCTGATAGCCGGGACCCTTGTATGAGAGACGGAAGACGAGATTCGTCACCGGAACGATCGCCGCCGCGGCCTTGAAGGGCGTTTCCTTCCGCATCGCGAGATGAGCAGTTATGAAACCACCGTGGCTCCAGCCCATGACGCCGATCCGATCGGGATCGACATATGGAAGCGTCTTCAGATAGTCGACGGCCGTGAGCACGTCATCGAGCTCCTTGCCGCCATAGTCGATCGCGTTGTAGAACTCCTTCCCATGGCCCGTACTGCCACGGTAGTCGGGCGTGACGATCACGTAGCCGCGAGCGATCGCTTCCTTCACGAAGGGGAGCATCAGCTCGTTCCAGTCCCCATGAACGCCGCCATGCACCCACACCATCGCCGCATGCCCATGCACACCGCGTTTGTTGACGGGCGTGAAGAGATATGCGGGGATCTCCGTTCCGTCGGCGTTACTCTTGTACGTGATCTTCTTGAAGTCGTAGGCCCCCGGTGCCTTGGCGGCGAGAAGGCTGTCGGTGATCTTCTTCGTCGCGATCTGTCGCTCGAAGTCTGCTGGCGGCTGATCCTCCGGCCGATTGCTGACATAGAGCTCCTGCGCGCGAACCGAATCCATTTGCACAACCTGACGCGGACGGCGTTGGCCCTGCGGCCGAGTGGTTTGCTGTTGCGCCGCAAGCGGCGCGGCGGCAAGCGACAGGGTCGCGACGACCCGAATGAATGCGTGGCGGGGGATTCTCATCAGTCACTCCTGCGTGGGTGCTTCCGATTCTACGATTGCCGTGAACAAAGCGCTGGAGAAGCAGTCAGAGTCCTTCAATAGATCGGCAAGATGCGGCCGACGTTCGTGACGAGGCCAGCATAGACGCCGCGCGGCTGCTGGCCGGCGAGCGGAATGATGACGCCGGCATCGAACGCGAGCGTTCGCCACGCGCCTAACGTCGGTCCGGTGAGTACCGCGACCGTCGGCGGCGTACCGGCCGCTCCATGAGTACCAGGAAAGCCAAAGCATTCCAGCTGCCAGCCAACCGGGCCCGTCACTGGAAACCCACCGGAGGCCGTCCAGAAGGTCGTCGTTCGCGGCACGGTGGATCCGTTGCCGCCGTGCTGAGTGAGCCCAACATTGAGATCGAGGCTCGCCGGGCCGATCGAGCGACTGTCGATGAGAATGAGACCGACGTCAGTCGTGTTCGTGCCGCGGTCGCCGCCGGTTGGAAACTTGACGAACGGTAAGATCGCGAATCGCTGCAGCGGTCCGTCGGCGTCGATCAGACGCCACTTCACGCCAACGGAGAAGTCGCCAGCGCCTAACGGCACGCCCGTCGCGCTTTGCGCGGGCAGAAAGAGCGAGAGCTGCGCGCGCGGTGCGATCCCGATCTTGGCGACCGTCGTCACGTTGAACGCGTGCGTGCCGTCCGCATTCCGGTCGCTCTCGACGCCGGTCTCGATCTCGAGATAGCCCGGCGCGACCGTCCCCGCGTGCGTCGCGACGCTGGGGCGTTCGGGTTGCACCTGGCGGGGATCGATCGGAGTTGGGTTGCCTGAGGAGAGTGCCGGGGCGCATCCCGCAGCGCTGAGCAGAAGCAGCGAGAGCCCTCTGTAATTGTTTTGGACGTGGATGAACGCAGAGGTACGCAGATGAACGCAGATGAGAGAGCGGCACACTCTTTTTAATAAGAGCGTTATCGTCCTTTTGTCTTTATCTGCGTTCA
>DATEGN010000020.1:0-5902 GCA_035280125.1 Gemmatimonadaceae bacterium
GGGGCCGTGTCACCGCGGTGTATCGTCCAGGCACGCACCTCCTGCTCGCCCGCAGTGAAATACGTTTGCAGACCGAGCAGGTGATAGCCGGCGCGAATCAGCCGATCCAGTCCCGCCGACTCGATACCTAAGGACGCAAGGAATTCCTTGCGCTCGTCAGGCGCGAGCTCGGCCAGCTCCGCTTCGATCTTCGCGGAGAAGGGAACGACCTCCGCATGCTCGCCGCTCGCGGCAACTGCTTCGCGCAATCGACGCAAGTGTGGCCCCTCTTCGCCCGCGAGCTCATGATCGGTGACGTTAGCCGCGTACAGCACCGGCTTCGTCGTCAGCAGTGAGAGCGGTTGTACGATGGCGAGCTGCTCCGGCGAGAGTCGCGCTTCCCAGAGGCCGCGTCCCTCTCGCAGAAAGCCTAACGCGCAATCGAGCACGGTGAGCTCTGCCTTTGCATCCTTATCGCCCGTCTTGGCCGCGCGCTGCGTGCGATCGAGTCGCTTCTCGACGACCGAAAGATCCGCAAGCGCGAGCTCGAATTCGATGACCTCGCGGTCGCGCACAGGGTCAACGGCGCTCATCACATGGGTGACGTCAGAATCCTCGAAGCATCGCACCACGTGCACGATCGCGTCTGTCTCGCGGATGTTTGCGAGAAACTTGTTGCCAAGCCCTTCGCCTTCAGCGGCGCCTTTCACGAGGCCGGCAATATCGACGAACTGCACGACCGCCGGCACCACTTTCTTCGGCTGGACGATATCGGCGAGCCTGTGCAGACGCTCGTCAGGCACCTCGACCATACCGACGTTCGGCTCGACGGTGCAGAAGGGATAATTCGCCGCTTCTGCCCCGGCGGCAGTGAGGGCGTTGAAAAGTGTCGACTTGCCCACGTTGGGAAGGCCGACGATACCAAGCTTGAGCATGCGGAATAAGGACGCGAGGTGCGGTGAAACGATTGCGAAGAAGGGTTGTTCGAGTACTACTCTCGGCCGCTCTCCGAGGAGTGCCGATGCAGGACTTCACCAAGCTTAAGGTGTGGCAGAAGGCCCACCGATTCGCGATCGATCTCAAGCGCGAAATCGATGAAGGCCCTAGATGGAACTTTCCCGGATTGCGTGGGCAGACCTCAGGGCTGCTGGGTCCATCGCTGACACAATCGCGGAAGGCTGTGGTAAGCAGTCTCCATTGGAGCTTGCGCGATACGCTGACATGTCAGCGGCATCAGCCAACGAAACGCTGGGGCAATTGCTCAGAGCGAGGGATCTGGGATTCTTATCGCATCAAAAGTACGTGGAGTTCGAGGAACGGCTGGATGAGATTCGCCGAATGCTCTGGTCCCTCGCTCAAGAGGTTCGTCAACAACACGGCGGCGACCGTTAGCCCTCAGTTCGACAGTATGGCTGTACGAAGTATTGCGTTACCTCACCAGCGCTTCGCTCCGTGTTTGCCACTCAACTCAGGCAGGGCTACGCAATACTCCCCACTGGCTTACTGTCGCACTGACGGCTGGCGGTCGCGATCTCGCGCACAGCGTGAGAAACTCGCGCCTACGGCTCATCTCCGCCCTTGCCTTTACGATTGAATCGATTCATCACCGGCTCAATGCCCTCCTTGATCCAGGTCTCTGTTGCCTCGACGAACGTGGGCATCAACTCCTCGACCACCTTCGCATCCGCTTTTCCAAAGTCGCTCAACACGTAATCCGCCAAATCGCCCCGATGTCGGCCTGGCGGCGGCGCGATCCCGATGCGCAACCGTGCATACTCCTGATGTCCGAGCGCTCCTTCAATGCTCTTGAGCCCATTGTGCCCCGCCGAACTGCCATGCGCGCGGAAGCGAATCGCGCCTAACGGCAACGCGGCTTCGTCGAGAATCACGAGCAAATCGCGCTGCGGCGACCAGCCCGCACGTCGCAGGTAGGGGCGCAGCACCGCGCCGCTCAGATTCACGTACGTCTGCGGCTTCACCAGGCGTACCGGTTCGCCGCCGACCTGCCCACTCACGACGCGCGCATCGCCGTCACGGCGCCACCCAGTGAAACGCCAAACGTCGGCCAGGTGGTCGAGCACCCACCAGCCGACGTTGTGACGCGTCCGCTCGTAGTCCTTCCCCGGGTTGCCGAGGCCGACGATGACTTTCATCGGCCCCGGTCGTTCGTCGTTGTGGCGTCCAAGAAAGCGGGCGAGCGCGCCGAACACGGTGAAGAGCCTTACGACTCTTTGCCGCCCTCTTCCTCTTCCTCGCCTTCCTTCGGCTTGCGGATCAGCTCGGGCTCGGCCGCCGCCTCGACGACCGTCACACCAGCAGCTGGCGTTTCCGACGCACGAGGCGCGGAGACGGTGCACACCGTCGCATCCTCTTCGTCGAGTACCTCGACTCCGGCCGGAATGTTCAGCTCCCGAACGTGGATCGAGTGACCGATCACGAGTGGCGTGACGTCGACGTCGACGTGATTCGGAATGCTCGCGGGATCGACGCGAATGCGCAGCTCGTGCATCACCTGGTCGAGAATTCCGCCAGCGCGGACGCCCTCGGCCGAGCCGATGAAGACCAGCGGAATGCTCACGATTACCATCTCGCCGGCGACCAGCTCCTGGAAGTCGACGTGCAGGATCGAGCGCTTGACTGGGTGACGCTGGATCTCGCGGATCAGCGTGCGTGCGGACCGGCCGTCGATCGAGAGCTCGATGACGGTGCTCGCCGCGGCGACGCGCTCGAGCAGCTTCTCGAGCTCGCGCGTGTTGATCGCCAACGATTGGGGCTGCCGGCTGTGGCCGTAGATGATCGCGGGGATTTCGCCGCCCTGTCGCAGTTTCCGGGCGACGCCGGTGCCTCGGTCACTTCGGACCTTCGCGTTGAGGTTTGCCGTTGCCATTGCTCAGTTACCAATGCTTGAAACCACTCGTGTGCAGCGACTCGCTGATGAACGGCTGCTACTCTCGGAAGGCTGCGTCCTTCCTACCATACCGTGCCGCGCACGAGTGAACGCGGCATCATCAGCACCAGCTACCAAGAACCAAACTTAATCGAACAAGCTACTCACGGACTGCTCGCTATGCGTGAAGCGGATCGCCTTCGAGAGCAGCTCGCCGACCGATAGTACGCGCAACGTCGGAATACACCGCTCAGGCGGTATCGCGATCGTATCAGTGACCGCGACCTCCGTAATCGCCGATTCGCACAACCGCTTCGTCGCCGGCCCCGACAACAGCGCGTGTGTAGCACAACAATAGATATCGCGCGCGCCCAACTTCTTGAGCGCGTTCGACGCCTCGGACACGGTGCCCGCCGTGTCGATCATGTCGTCGACGAGAATGCAATCCATCCCTTCGACTTCACCGACGACGTTGACGACCTCCGAGACATTGGGAGCCGGCCGACGCTTGTCGATGATGGCTAGCGACGCGTTGAGCCGTTTGGCGAAGCCGCGCGCCATCTTCGCCGAGCCGACATCAGGCGCGACGACGACAGGATTCGTGAGCTGCTTTCGTCGATAATGGTTTACAAATACCGGCATCGCATACAGGTGATCCACCGGGATATCGAAGAATCCCTGCAGCTGATGCTGGTGGAAATCGACACCGAGCACGCGATCGGCACCCGCGGACACGATCATGTTCGCCAACAGCTTGGCGCCAATCGGTACACGCGGCTGATCCTTGCGGTCCTGTCGCGCGTAACCGTAGTACGGCATGACGCACGTAATGCGCGCCGCCGATGCTCGTCGCGCGGCATCGATCAATAGCAGCAGCTCGAGCACGTTCTCCGCGGGCGGATTCGTGGGCTGGACGATAAAGACATCGAGTCCACGTACGTTCTCGTCGATGCGGACGGAAATCTCGCCATCTGCAAAGCGGCCAAGACTTACTCGGCCGAGGTCGACGCCGAGGTGGTCAGCGATTGTCTCGGCGAGCGCGCGATTGGCCGAGCCTGACAGCAGCTTGAGGCCGTGACTCGGTACAGCTAGTCCGTCCATGGACCCGTTTTTTGGGGGCTGATCTGAGGGACTTCAGTGTTCGGCGCGCATCAGCGCACCGCGCATTGCCCCGCGTGGATTCGAACCACGATTCTGCGGTCCAAAGCCGCATGTCCTGCCATTGGACGACGGGGCAGACGTCCGGAGCAATGGAAATAAACTAATAGCAGATGCTGGGTCAAATACTTCGAACGCTCGCACGAGCGAAGTAACGCAGGGGCGCCGGGTCGAGAGCGCGATCGTACCCATTTCTGGGGCCTGCGGGCACGGGTGCCGCAGCCCGCGCCATCCGAGAAACTATTGCAGCCAGCCGCCAGCGAAGCCTGCCCGAAGTAGCCCGCGCCTGATGTAGGGACTCTGCCTCATCAACCTCCAGATCAAGCCCGTCCGATAATTCTCGATCATGGCGATGATTGGACCTTGATCGATGCCGAGGTAATCGGTGTCGAACCAGCCAACGCCATCGACAACCCGACCCTGTTGCACGCGCACGCTCGCGTTGTGAAACGTCGGGTTGAACGCGTCGACGAATCCGTACTGCCCAAACAGGGGATCACCGTACCTGGTGCGCATCGCCTTGAGGGCGGGCACGACGATCTCGGGCGCGAAGGCGATCGAGCCGCCGGCGGCGGTGGGCGCGATCGTGCCGTCGTCGCGGATATCGTTGGCGGCGGCGCCGCGCGCATTGTAGGTGTGGAACTGGCGCGTCGTGCCGTCGACGACCATCGTCGTGTCGAGCGGACCATCGGAGGCCGTGAGTCCCCAGATGTTGGCGCCGTAATCGCGGAACTTCGACGGGTTATCGATTGCGTAGGCACGCTGCGCGATCGTCGCGCGACGAGAGTTCTCCACGTAGTCGATGCCGCGGCCGTGCGTGTACGCGTCCTGAATGCCGCGAAAGTCGATGAAGAGTTGCGAATACTGGTGCCCGAAGAGCGGCGCGAAGTTCACATGCGGCTGCCCGTAGAACGTAGCCCACTGGTACGTCGACGCCCACTGATTCCAGGCTGCGGAGTCGATGGCATGGGTTGGCGAGCCTAACGCGAGCACATAGAGCAGCATCGCCTCGTTGAAGCCGCGCCAGTCGGATGGAATGAAGTTGGACTCGGGGTGCCATCCCATGCTGACGAGGGGCGCGTTCGGCGACGCCCAGGTCCAGTCGACGCGAGTGTAGATGGAATCAGCCAGCGCGCGGATGGCCGTTTCTACCGAGTCACCGCCGGTGAAATATTCGCGGCAAACCAACACACCGCCTAACAACAACGCGGTGTCGATCGTGGAGAGCTCGACCTGCTGGAATCGCAGGCCGGTATTCATGTCGAGAAAGTGATAGTAGAAGCCCTTGTAGCCGGTCACGCCGGTGGCGGTCGCTCCTTGCGGCGCGCGCCAGAGGAAGTCGAGTGTGGTGCGGACGCGGGCGCTCGCGTCGCCGCGCGAGACGTAGCCGCGTTCGACGCCGATCGGGTACGCCGTTAGGCCGAACCCGATCGCTGCCACCGAGGAGAACGACTTCGTTGGCCAGCGATCGGGAACGAGGCCGTTGGTGGGATTGGTGGTTTCCCAGAACCAATTGAAGGTTCGCGTCTCGACGGTGTCGAGCAAGGCATCAGTGCGGAAATCAGGTGTTGGAACCGACACTGCGGACGTGCCGCCGGTATTGCAAGCGAGCGTCAACAGAAGCAGAAGCGTCAGCGCGAGAGGCGACGCGGCGCGTCGAGCAACAGGGCGAAAGAAACGAAGGATCGAACTGACGGGTAGTCGGTGAACTACTTGAGCTGAGGTCGGCGTCACGGGCATTCGGGAAGGGTCACGCACACGCGATATTGTTCAGAACGTTCGATACACAACTCGCGAAAGTGAGACAACCTTGTTGTTCTGTGCCCATCCTTAGCCAAGTCGGAGAATATCAAACAAAAGCACGGCGGTTCGACGAGT
>DATEGN010000021.1:0-7608 GCA_035280125.1 Gemmatimonadaceae bacterium
AGCCCCAACCGCGATGCTTAAACGCGACGAGTCCGTCGCCGCGCCAAACGATTCGGGCGGTCACGATGCGACAGATCCGGCTTCTCCTCCGGATGTGGCGTTGGAAGCGCTCGCTCGTTCATTGCCTGACCGCATCAACGCAGATCCAGAGCATGTCGAGAACGGTCTTGCGCGACTCGTGCTGACCGTGATAGAACTGCTTCGGGAAATTCTGGAGCATCAAGCCATCCGTCGTATGGATGGTGGCACGCTGTCGGACGAACAAATCGAACGCCTCGGGCTCGCGCTCCTGAAGCTCAACGAGCGAATGGGAGAGCTCAAAACGACATTCGGACTCACGGATGAGGATCTCAACATAGACCTCGGACCGTTGGGCCGACTTCGTTGATGACGAGAAGCATGCGGCTTCGCCGGCGCGTGCGTCTCGACGAGGAGACCGCGACAACGAGGATTGCCTGATTGCCCGAGTTTGTTAATCCGTCTCGCACGCACGGCCTGGTAGATATTCTCGACCGCGTCCTCGACAAGGGGCTGGTCGTCGCCGGCGACATCAAAATCAATCTCGCGAATGTCGAGCTGCTGACGATTCAGGTGCGGCTGCTCGTCTGCTCGATCGATAAGGCCGAACAAATCGGCCTCAACTGGTGGCGCAGCGATCCACGACTCACAACTGGCTCGCCATATTCTGCGCTGCGGCCTGGGCAGCTCGAGGAGCGTCTCGATCGGATCGAGCGCACACTGGAGGGACTCGCAAAAAAGAAAGGAGCGAAGGGCTGACGTGCGCGGAAGATCGATCGCACACTGCGCCTGAGAATTGCCTTCATGGAAACCCCGATTCCTCAATAGCCCCTAACCCTCTCCTCAATGGCCGTCGAACGCACGCCTAGTGGCAGTTCACTCATCGATGTACTCGACCGTGTTCTGGACAAAGGCATCGTCATCGATGCGTGGGTACGCGTCTCGCTCGTCGGAATCGACCTGGTGACGGTTGAAGCGCGCGTGGTCGTCGCATCGATCGACACGTACCTCAAGTATTCGGAGGCTGTCGGCATCACGTCACCGATATCGCGGCCGCGTGAGCTTGGAGCGAGCGAGATGTCGGAGCTCGAGCGAGTGCAGCGGGAGAATGCGGAGCTGAGACGTCGTCTTGAGCAGCAGAACGCGTGATTTCGAAGGATTGATTGGCGCGACCGAAGTCGCCGATCGTACGGTTGCGGGCGTTCTATCCGCGCTCGCAGAAGCACCGGATTTTTCTTCGGCCGCGTCTTTCCTGCTCGCGCAGGTGCTCGACCTGGCGGATGCCGAGCGGGGACACATGCTGCGCCTGGACACGGCGCAGGAATCGCTGATTTCGGTTTCGAGTCTCGGCTACGACTCGCCGCCGCAAGCGGCGATTTCGATCGGTGATCTCTCGAATCCACTCGTCATCTGCGCGTTGACCCTCGCGCCCGTGACCGGGGGTGGCCGTTCGAGCATTCGAGCATTTGTCTCGATGGCACGCTGGACGGCGCTGCCCATGCCGCAAGCGCGCATGAAAGGCACGCTCCCGGCGATGACGCTGCCGCACGCGCAGGAAATCATCGGGGAAGGAGAGGTCAGGCTGCTCGACTCAATCGAGCGCCGACTCGCGAGCGCGCCTGGCGGCGTGATCGTGATCGATGGTGCGATCCCAGAGCGTGTCATCGGATCGGTGACATCGCTCGTGAGCCTGGCCGGTCCGATCATCGCGCGACTCGCTTCCCTTCAGGAGTCACGCGATGCGATCGATCGGCTCTCGCAGCAACGGGACCGCCTGACATTGATGGTCGATTCGCTTCCGGACCCGGTTGTCATCACCAATGTGACCAACGACATCATCGCCCAGAACTCGCGTGCCGAACGATTATTGAACGTTAAAGAGGGCGATTCCTCCGGACGCCGCCGCGCGATCGAGCTGAATAACCTGCTCTTCACGTCATTCCTGGCGAAAGCGGTCATGACCGGCGGTCAATCCGGCGGCCCGCGCGAGTTGAATCTCGTCGATCCGGACGAAGGCAATGACCTCCTCTTCGAGGTGCTGGCGCACCCGCTGAGCGAGCGTGTCGGGCCCGACGACGCCGTGCTCTCGGTGTTGCGCGACGTTACCGACCTGCGCCGCGCTGCGAATGAGCTCGAGCGACAGGTGCAGCGCGTTCGACTCGCGGAAATGAAGGCGTCATCGGAGCGCGACCGGTTGAACCTCATTCTCGAGAACGTCGCGGATCCGATTCTCGTCACGGACGAGCGCGCCAACATCATCCTGATGAACGATCAGGCCGAGCAGCTGTTCCAGGCGAGTGAGCTTCAGCAGCGAAGCCGCCGACAGCTGCAGGCCGTTCGCGGCAACGACACCAAATTCACGTCGTTCATCTCCGAGTTCGCGATGCTCGATACGCGCGCTCGTCGCGAGCGCATGGCGCTCGTACACCCTGTCACCGGCAGCCAGTTGCCGGTCGAAGTCGTCTCGGGCAAGATCCTCAACGAGCGCGGTGAGCCGATCGCCATCGTCTCGGTGCTGCACGATCTCACGAATGAAGTCGAGATCGAGCGACTTTATGAAACGCTCAAGACGATGAACAGTGAGCTCGAGGAGCGTATCCGAGCCGCGACCGCCGACCTGGCGGAACAGAACGCTCGGCTCCAGTGGCAGTCTCAGGAAGTCGAGCGAGCGAACCGGTTGAAGTCGGAATTCCTCGCCAGCATGTCGCACGAGCTACGTACGCCCATCAATGCGCTCATCGGTTATTCAGCGCTTCTCATCGACGGCGTCCTCGGCGACATCAACGAGCGGCAACGCGATGCGTTGCGACGCGGGCGGGCCGCTGCCGAGCACTTGCTCGCCTTGATCAACGACATTCTCGATCTCGCGAAAATCGAAGCGGGCAAGATGCCGCTGCACCTGGAGGAAGTGGAACTGCGTGACGTCATCGCCGAAGTCGCCCAGCAGATCGAGCCGATGGTGCGAAAAAAGACGCTGGAGTTCGTCGTCGATATCGGCCTCGAATGCCCGTCGCTGCATACCGATCGCACGAAGGTGCGTCAGGTGTTGCTGAACCTGTTGTCGAATGCCGTGAAATTCACCAACAAAGGACGGGTGTCTGTCGTCGCGCGCTGCGCCGAGACGAGTGACGGCGTGCGCATCGACGTTGTCGACACGGGCATCGGCATTCGCGAGAAGGACCTCCAGGCGATCTGGGAAGATTTCCGACAAGTCGATCAATCGCGCACACGTGAGTTTGGTGGCACCGGCCTGGGCCTGAGCATCACGCGCAAGCTCCTCGACAGGCTTGGTGGAACCGTCAGCGTGCGCAGCCAGTACGGTGATGGAAGTGTGTTTTCGGTGCTTTTGCCGCGACGCACGCCGACGTCGGCGGGTGAGGAGATGGTCGTCAGCCGTCAAGGCTGAGCGAGGCCTGACAATTTGCTGACAGGTCGGCGCGGCACCTGACCGCATATTTCGTGGCGATACTCTGTTTGGTTCGCCCGTGACTCTCGCGTGACGCGTATGCCTAACGTCTTGTCCCGCTCGTCCGGCCGCCCGAGGCGTGGTGTGCCGACGCTGGCGATTCTGGTGGCCGCGTTGGCCGTCGTGTCGGCTTTGGTGTTCCAAGCGTTCCGCGCAGAGCAGGATCAGCGCGCGACCGCATCGCGCGCGCTTCGCGAGTATGCCGGCTTCGCCGCGTGGGAATTTGCGTCGAACATGAAAGAGGAGATGTGGCTCGCGATGACGGAGCTGCTGCGGCCAGCTGAGCAGCTCGATCCGCCGCAGCCTGGCGCCGATCTTCCGTCCCCGGGTATTCTCGTCGCACAGGCGCGCCATATCGAGCATTGCAATGACTGCTCGGCGTCCATTCCCGCCTCGTACTACTTCCGCCTCGATTTGAACGACAGCGCGCTGACCACAGTGCTCAGCGATGGCACCGTGGCCCGCGAGCCGGAACGGCTCGAACGATCCTGGATTCGCGATACCATCACGCGGCACTCGATTCACGTCTTCAAAACAAACTGGCGCGTCGCCACGGTCGTTGGTGAGGTGGACGGCCGCCGCCTAACGGTATCCTATACGGTCGTTCGTGATACCACTGGCCGGCCAGTTGCCGCGTTCGGTGTCGTGAGCGAGTCGAAGCCTTACGTCGCGGCCTTTGCGGCGAACGTCACCAAATGGGAGCTCCTTCCGCCATCGCTGGCCAAGCAGGCCAATGACGAACATCTCGTGGCGATCACCGTTCGTGACGAAAAGAACAATGTTCTCTATCGATCGCCCTGGCAGTTCGGCGACCAGTACAGCGCCGAGTACGAGCAAACCAAGAACATGACCGGGTTCACGGTCGAAGCTTCACTGAAGCCCGGCGTTGCCGGCCGACTCATTCTTGGCGATTCCTATCGATTTCCAGTTCTCATCGCCCTGCTCGTGATCACGGCCGCTCTTGTTGCAATCGCGTTCAGACAGCTGCAACGCGAGGCGGCACTGGCGCGTCTCCGCGCAGACTTCGTCTCCAGCGTTTCACACGAGCTGCGCACTCCGCTGGCCCAGATCCGCATGTTCGCTGAGCTGCTGCGCATGGGTTGGATCCGTTCCACGCAGGAGCACACGCGCTCGTTGGATATCATCGATCAGGAAGCGCGGCGTCTGGGCCACCTCGTGGATAAGGTGCTCTGCTTCGATCGCGTTGAGCGTGGTGAGAATACGCTCATGACAGAGCAGACGGAACTGGCGCTCCTCGTGCGCGAAGTGCTCGAGGCCTTTGCGCCGCTCGCGAGTGCGCGTCACATGCAGGTCAGCGTGAATCTCGACGATGTGGTCATTGCCGAGGTCGATCGCGGCGCCATGCGTCAAGTGCTCATCAACCTGCTCGACAACGCGGTCAAGTACGGTCCGAGCGGACAAACCATCTCTGTTGGGCTCGACCGCGCGACCGACGGTCGCTCGGCGCGCATCTGGGTCGAGGACGAAGGGCCTGGAATTCCGGAGTCCGAACGCCAGCAAATCTGGGAGCCATTCCATCGGTTGGATCGTGACGCAAACTCCGCCGTCGCCGGCAGTGGAATCGGGCTCGCCCTCGTCCGTAACCTGACGATTGCGCACGGTGGCCAGGTTTTCGTCGAAGAAGGCGCGGGCGGCGGATCTCGTTTCACAGTCGAGATCCCGTGCACGGCCCAACCATATTCGCCAATGCCGGTGGGCATCGCCGGTTCCAACGGCGTTGGTTCCTACGGGGTCGAAGACCAGCTGGTCACAAGACGATGACCATCTTCGTACGAGGTGCAGACCTCCGCCGCGGGCTTGCGCCGGCTCGCGACGACACATCCTTCGTTCAACAGATGGCCGAGACGCGATCAAGTCCGCAGAGTTCGACGGTATTGGTCGTCGAGGACAATCCGGATCTCGCTTACGGCCTCCGCAACAGCCTCGAGATCGCCGGTTACTCAGTTGCCGTCGCCGAGGATGGGATATCGGGCGTCGTGCAGGCTCGCGACCTCGATCCCGACCTCATCGTGCTCGATCTGATGCTGCCGGGCATGGATGGCTACCGCGTTTTGCGTACGCTTCGCGACGAGGGGCGCGCGGTCCCAGTTCTCATCCTCACCGCGAGGGGTGAGGAAGCTGACAAGGTTCTCGGCTTCCGGCTCGGCGCGGACGACTACGTCACCAAGCCATTCGGAGTCCTCGAGCTCCTGGCCCGAATCGAAGCTCTGATTCGTCGGACAAGGCACTGGCGAGAATCGACGGCCCCGGCTGCTGCACCGGTGATTGAGCGATTCGGCGATATCGAGGTAGACGTCGGCGCACGAACCGTCCGCCGTCAGGGTGAGCGCGTCGAGTTGACGCCGAAGGAGTTCGACCTGCTCATCGCCCTGCTTCGACGGCAGGGGCGTGTAACCAGCCGCAATGAGCTCCTGCGCGCCGTGTGGGGCTACAGCGCATCCGTCGTAAGCCGCACGGTCGACACGCACGTCGCCGAGCTCCGGCGCAAGCTGGAGCCGGACGCGACTGAGCCGAGACACATTCTGACTGTGTGGAAGGTCGGGTACAAATTCCAGCCGTAAAGAAAGCTGAGCGTCCCGAGTCACAGCGAACTACCGCTCTGGCGACGTGTAATAAGGGATCGTGGCGGTACTTGTGTCATTCCTGGTAGCGACGAGGACCTTCACCTCGGTCGCTTTGCTGGATCGGAATGACGGCATCGATCCCAAGCACGCACCGGAGATACTCCCTTGTTTGTTTCCAGAATTGACTCACGCCGCCTTACGGCCGCCATTCTGTTCGCTGGTGCGGCCGTGACGGCCTGTTCCGATCAGAAGCGGAACACATCCGCGGACTCTGATCTCAGTCGTGATTTGCAGCTGGCCGGGCAGATGTCGGCGCAGCCGCAGCCGACGTTCCAGGACACTGCTCTAAGTCCGCAGAGCACACCGCTCAAGGCATCGGCGGCGAACAAGACACCGACGCCGACCAGGACTGCGCGGCGCGAACGCATGACGCCGGCTCAGCCGCCACTCGACGCGACGCCTCAGCCTCGGGCGTCGGCACCAATTCCGACAGCCGCTCGGGCGCCGGCGGCTGCGCCTAGCAAACAGATTGGCGCGGGAACCGGGGTCGTGATGACGTCAGGCTCACGCGTCTGCACGGATAGCAATCGACCCGGCGACAAGATTGTGGCGACCGTCGACTCGCCAGTGAACGGGACTAATGGCGCGGTAATCCCCTCGGGGTCGAAGATTGTACTCGAAGTCGCGTCTGTCACACCTGGCGACCAGGCCCAGATTCTCTTCCGCGTGCGCTCGGTGTACGTCAACGACTCGTCGTACAGCATTTCGGGCGACGTCACGCCAAGCACGCCGCTGGAGCGCGTGAAAGTTCAGAATCCAGACGCTAACGCCGACAAGAAAAAGGTGATTGGCGGCGCGATCGCGGGTGCGATCCTCGGTCAGATGATCGGTCACAACACCAAGGGCACAGTGATTGGCGCTGCGACGGGAGCAGCGGCCGGAGCCGTCGCGGCGAAGGCGACCGAGAAGTACGAGTCCTGTCTGCCTGCGGGCGCCTCGCTGCACATGACGCTCGCGCAGGCGGTCATGATGTAGCATCTCCGACGTCTCGTTCCATTTTTCCTAGCGCGGACTTCACCCGCCGGGCAGCTTTCGTGTCATGTCGAAGCGCCCGCGGGTGTCTCCCGTCCTCAAGCCCTTCCATCCACTCGTTAGAGAGTGGTTTCGCGAAACCCTCGGCGCACCCAGCGCGCCGCAGCAGCAGGGCTGGCCGGCGATTGCGAGCGGGGGGCATACGCTCATTCTCGCGCCGACGGGGACGGGAAAGACGCTCACCGCGTTTTTGTGGGAGCTGAACAACCTCATCATCAACGGCAGCGAGACGCCGCTCGCCAACGCCGTTCACATTCTCTACATCTCGCCGCTCAAAGCGCTCAACAACGATATCCAGCGCAATCTCGAGCGGCCGCTGAGCGAGCTGAAAGAGCGCTTCGCGACGGCGAGTGAGCCATTTCCGGAGATTCGCGTCGCGGTTCGTACCGGCGACACGCCGCAGTCGGCGCGCGCGCGCATGATCAGGAAGTCACCCCATGTGCTCAT
>DATEGN010000022.1:0-23026 GCA_035280125.1 Gemmatimonadaceae bacterium
CTCGTTAGGCTCGTGCCGCTGTAGCTCACCGCGTCGACGGCAAACCATCCCGAGAGCGTGTTGCAGCCATTCCCCATTCCGTACCAGGAGACACCACCCCGAACGGGATTGTTGAATGGAAAGCGCATCAGGTCGGGATAGTAGCCCTGCTGCAATTGCGTGAGAGTGTTCATCGCGAGAAAGTCGCCCGTCCAGTCGTAGTTGTTGACGACGACGCTGAGATGCGGGCCGGACGCCGAAACCGTCAGCGTGGAGTTGGCGGACGTGTAGAGATACGTTCGTCCCTGCCCGATGTAGTCACCGGCGTCGCTCGCGAGATACACGTAGTTTCCCGATGTTGGCAGCGACGCGCTGGGCCGCCAGAGGCTTCCCGGGATGGGGTTGACCGGGCCTGCCACCTTCGTGGCATCGTCAGCTCTCCAATGAATGGTCGCGTGCAGCGCCGGCACAGCACCCTCACAATGCTGATCGAAATGGAGATCGACGCTCGTAAGCGTCGAACCGTTGTACGCCGCTTTGTCGATGACGAGCGTACCCGTCGACGTATTGCATCCGCGGCCGTCGCCAAACCAGCTCAATCCTCCCTGCGCATTCAGGGATGTCAGTCGCTGCAGGTTGTTGTACGTACCGACTTGAATGGTGTTGAGCGAATTTGGAAGTTCAAAATCGCCACGCCAGGTTTCGTCGCCGTCCACGGTCACAGTCAGTACTCCGCCATTGGCCGTCACCGTGATGATCGCGTCGGCAGACGTGTAATCCCACGTTCTGCCAGCACCCACGAAGTCGCCGGCGTCGCTCTGCAGGTGGACTGAGTTCGGAGCGCTCGACGCGTTGGGGCCAGTCATCTCGTCCGAGCCGCAACCGATGATCAGCGCCGAGATAAAAACGATCGAGCAGTGGGAGATCGACACGGGGAGACGCATAGCGGCACTCGCGCAGCGGGTGAGCGTGCGAAATACGCCGTTGCCGCGGGCACATGTCGTGCCGCCTCATGCGCTCGAACCGAACCCGCAAACCCTGATGACCGGTGCGGTTCGTGACCGGTGAATTCTTACGTCGGCCATCGCCAACATCGCTCAGAACGCGATCAAGTACCCGCGAGCGAAGGGACACGTGAGCATTCATGCGCACCGAGCCGACGGCAGAATCGTGATCGACGTGGCAGACGAATGCGGCGGTTTGTCTCCAGGAACAGAAGACTTGCTCTTCGAGCCTTTCCAGCGTGGCGAGAAGGATCATCATGGACTCGGGGTCGGATTGTCGATTGCCTCGCGCGCCGTGCAGTCCATGGACGGTGCGATTCACGTGTGCAACCTTCCCGGTACGGGATGTGTCTTTTCGATCGATCTACCTAACGAGAGAATGATGGCGTCCGCGCAACAGGCTGACGTGTCGCCCGTCTCCAGTCCTGCCGCTCGCAAAGAAATGACAATGCCCTAGCGAACTCGTTTTGCCTCACGAATGATTGGCCGATTCGCGAGCTCGAAGCTTCTCGCCATGTTCTAACCCCGACGACTCGGGAGGGAACCATGATGCGACGTCGCAGGAATGCTGCCTGGATCGGCCTACTCGGTGTGCTCTCCCTGGGAGCGTGTGCTGATCAACAAGACTCGACCGCAGTCAGCGCTCGACCTCGGACCGCGCCCACGCTCGATGATGCGATCGCGAACGCGCAATTGCCGGGACGTGGAGGCGTTGGCTATGTAGCGATCGGCACGAGTGTCAGCATGGGTGTCGGCAGCGACGGGGTCGTGGCGAGCTCGCAGGCGGCGGCATGGCCGGCGCAGTTCGCGGCGCTCATCGGCCGTCAGTTTCGCATTCCTTCAATCGATCCGCCGGGGTGCGGCGCGCCGTTGGTTGGCCCCCTGGTGTCAGGCATTCGCCTGAGCGGTGAGCCCGCGGGACGTCCCGACGACGCCACGGCCATTTGTGCACCGAACAGTGCCGGCGTCACGCTGCCGACGAACAACGTCGCCATCGAGGGAGCACGCGCGAGCGACGCCTTGTTCAGCACGAGCGCGACGTACCCGGGGACGCTGCTCGCCGGAGAGTATTCACGAGTTCTCCCTCCCGGTTATACGCAGGTGACGGCAATGCTCGTCCAACGACCACGTCTCGTCACGGTGGAGCTGGGCGCGAACGAGCTGCTCGGCGTTCGATTCGGGGTGTACAGCCCCGCGGTGGTCACGCCGCTACCGCAATTCGAGCTTTTCTACTCGCTACTTCTTGGCACGGTCGCCGTATCGGCGCGGCAGGTCGTGCTCGTTGGCCTCATTCACGACGCATCCGAGCTGCCAGCCTTCCGCACCGGCCAGGAGCTCTGGGACGCACGCGCAACGTTCCTGCCGTTCAATGTCATGGTCGGCGAGGATTGCGGCACGACGGACGCCACCAACGTGCTGTTTGTGCCTGTCCGCGTGCCGCTGGCCGTGGCGACAGGCTCAGCGCAGGCGCAGGCCGGCGCGGGGCCGTACACGCTCTCCTGCGCCAACGTGCCATCGTCGACCGGCGTCCAGGATTACGTGATCACCGCGGACGAAATGGCGAAGGTGAATGCGCAGGGCACGGCGATGAACGCTTTCATAAAGAATCAGGCGCGCATCCACGGTTGGGCGTATTTCGAGCTCGACGCCCTCTTCGGTCGTCCCGATCTCAAGCCGCCGTTCAACGCGATCGCATTGATGACCGATCCGGTGACGCCGTATGGGCCGTACATCACGCTCGACGGCATCCATCCGAACGCGGCGGGCCACCAGATTCTCGCCGAGGCCGCGGCGGCGGCGTTCAATGCGCAGTACGGAACGGTGCCGTAAGCCGGGTGCGAGCCTCCAGAACTGACACATCAGTTCCGGCTTACTCCGTGTGGCCTCTTGGCTCGCCACCCTGAGTGAGATGCCGACAGGTGAGACGGAGGAGGTCGGAGCACGTTGATGCCGAAGGCTCGCGTCGTATGGGTCATCCAGAGCTCTTCCGAGGCTATGCGCGAAGAGCTACACTCGATGTGGCCGATTCATCCGTTTCAGGGCTGCATAGGAGTTATGGATTCCCCCCCGCCCGACAACTCAGGCGCCTCGGCGACGCATCCGCGGCGTCTACCGACCGAGGTTGAGCGTCAAGCGTTGAGCGAACTTGCGGCGCAGGCACTCGCTACTGCCTCTGAAAGCATCGAGCGATTTGCAGCAGTGCTGGCCCGGTCGCGACATCAGCTACATGCGGCTGAGCAAAGACTTGCCGCCATCGACGCGACCCGTGAAACGGTTCGTCAATCGGTGCAACGCTATACCCGCTTGATGAGGGCTCTCGAAAGTCCGCCAGAACGCGTGCTTTCTCTTGTGAAGGAGACGCTCCGGCAGCAAGTGACGCATCCGGAGCAAGCAGCGGAGACGCTGGAGCTTGCCGAGGACGTGGTCACCTGGTGCATCGAGGCGTACTACGATGGCTTGCCCGCGGCCTAACGCTACGGTGCGCCCCACGCGGCAGCCGCGAGATTATGGGCCATGCCCGACGTCGTCCGAATTCTCTTTTTAGCCGATACGCACCTTGGCTTCGACCTTCCCGTTAGGCCACGGATCGAACGGCGCCGGCGCGGGCATGACTTCCTGGCCAACTACGCCGCAGCGCTTCGGCCAGCGCTTGCCGGGGAGGTCGATCTGGTCGTGCACGGCGGCGACGTGTTCAACCGATCACGCCCGGTGCCGAGCCTGGCCTATCAGGCGTTCGAGCCGTTGTCGCGTGTCGCGGAGAGGGGCGTACCTGTCTTCATCGTTCCCGGCAATCACGAGCGCGGCCGACTCCCTCACATTCGGTTTGCGCAGCATCCCGGGATTCACGTCTTTGACGAGCCGCGCACTTTCGTAGCGGACGTGCGAGGAGTGCGCGTGGCGCTGGCGGGTTTTCCGTCCGAACGCGACGCAGTACGGGGCCGTTTCACCCAGCTATTGGAAACGACGCGATGGCGTGACGTCGCCGCCGATGTGCGACTCCTCTGCGTGCACCAGTGCATCGAAGGATCGACGGTGGGTCCGGGCAACTACACGTTCACGACGGCGGCCGACGTCATCCGCTGCGCCGACATCCCCTCCGGCTTCGATGCAGTGCTGTCCGGACATATCCACAGACACCAGGTGCTCACGCGCGATCTTCGCGGCCGCGTGCTCGAGGCACCCGTGCTCTATCCCGGTTCGATCGAGCGAACGTCCATCGCTGAAGCAGATGAGGACAAGGGTTTTCTCCTCCTCCAGGTCGTGTTGGGCATTGGTCGAAGATGCGTGAACTGGCAGTTTCAGTCGTTGCCGGCTCGGCCACTCGTTAGGTGTGCGCTCGACCTCGATGCATGTGACGATTCGGAGCTCGAGGCAAGGCTGCGCGTGCTGTTGACGGATACGCCCGCTGACGCCGTACTCACGATCCGAGTCGCTGGCGAGATGACGCCGCACGCATCGCGACTGCTCTCGGCTGCACATCTCCGATCGCTGGCACCACCGACAATGAACGTCGAGCTGCGGCTGTCGTAGAGACGTTGGGCAAACCGGCACCCAGGCTGGCCCTGCGGCTCCGCGGAGTGCACAATTGCCAGACGCTCAACGAGGGGACAGGCGGCATGTTGCTCATCCTGCGTAAGACATATGAAGATCTCAGCCAGGAGGCGGCGAGGCTCGTCGCCGACCGATTGCGGCGGAAGCCCAATCTCGTGCTCGGGCTCGCAACCGGCAGCACACCCCTCGGCTTGTACAAGGTGCTCATCGATAAATGCAAGAACGAGGGTCTGGACTTCTCGAAGGTCACGACCTTCAACCTCGACGAGTACATCGGACTGCCCCGGTCACACGAGCAGAGCTACCACTATTTCATGCACGAATCGCTCTTCAAGCACATCAACCTCGACTCGCGCCATACCCACGTGCCCGACGGCATGGCCCGTGACATCGAAGCACAGTGCGAATGGTACGAGCAGCGCATCGCCGAGGTTGGCGGCATCGACTTGCAAATCCTCGGCATCGGAGCGAATGGTCACCTTGCGTTCAACGAGCCCGGTTCATCGCTCGGCTCACGCACACGGATCAAGACCCTGTCCGAGCGCACCGTACACGACAATGCGCGCTTCTTCGCGAGCATGGAGCAGGTGCCTCGTTACGCAATCACCATGGGGATCGGCACAATCATGGAAGCGCGCGAGCTGCTGATTCTCGCGTCAGGCGAGTCGAAGGCCGAGGCAGTGAGGGCAGCGGTCGAGGGTCCGATCACGGCGACCTGTCCCGCTTCGATCTGTCAGATGCACCGGCGCGCATACATCATCATCGACGAAGCAGCGCGCTCGAAGCTCACGCAGGTGCCGATCGAGGAAGTCACCGGGCGAGAGTACGCGGCGCCGGGCTACCAGTCGCTCCGCCTCGGAGAGCCAAGCGAGATTTTCGGCGAGCGGCGAGCGCAGGAGCGTACGTAAGCTGGCGAGAGTTCGCTAGCACTGGTGTGACGGAAGATGGCACGCACGACCAACCGCTTGTCCCAATACTTCTGCTTGGAAAGAAGCAAGCCATCTCGGAGCAGACCAAAAGCACCGGCGCATTACGTCTAACGACGACCTGGGTCCAAATGCGCGGCGGACAACTCGAGGTCGAGCACAATCAGGCGAGCGCTACCCTTCCCGAGGAGAGGTCGTAGACCGCAGCGGTCACCGCGATCGTTCGCTTCCCGAGGGCGTCACGAATCACAATTGAGGAAGTTCGCAACAACTCCGCCTGATGCTGCGCGTTGGCCTCCACCGCCTGCTGGAGATCTCCGGCTCCGCGCTCGACAGCGGGGCGCAGATACGGGTACAGCGAGCTGATTTGTCCCGGAACCTGTTCCGATTTCAACGCAGCCTTTACCGCGCCGCAGTTCGCATGGCCGAGCACGACCACCGCACCGACACCGAGGTCCGCGACCGCGTACTCGAGACTCGCGATAACCTCGGGCGCCGCAACGTTTCCCGCTACTCGCACGACGAACAGCCGTCCAATGGATTGATCGAACAGCAGCTCGACAGCGACGCGCGAGTCGGCACAGCCAAGAACCGCCGCGAAAGGGTGCTGCTCAGAAACGGTCTGCTGTCTGAGCGCGGCGAGGTCCTGGTGTATCGACGTCATCCGGTTCGAGACATATCGCTCATTGCCGGCGCGCAGTTCCGCGAGCGCCTCGTCAGGCGTGATCGGATTCGCGAAACCCGCACCCATGCCACTCGGCGCCAGCCAGCGCGGAGCCGGCGAAACGAAGCCGAGCACCGCACACCCGATTGCATTCCGCACGAACCGACGACGCTGCAGCGTCCCTTGCGGCTCCCGCGGCATTTCACCGCTGCTCTGACTCGACATGCACTTCCGCCCTCCAGTAAGCGGCCAGCAGATGCAAGGTGAGGGTCGAAAGCGGAGCCGCGAAGTGGACATTGGTCCATAAGCAAGAATCCACCCCGCCGATCCAATAGACCGGAAGCGGTCTCGCCCTTGTCGAAGCCCTTCCCTCAGGTCGTCGCATCGAACGACGTCCAAGAAGGCCCGTTCACCGTATGATCGGACCTGTTCTTCGGTAAGCAGTGGCGCAATTCCCTGCCGGTTAGGTACCGTCACGTCATGGAGCCTGCGGACGTCCATCAACCACCGATTCCGTCGTGGTGCCGGTATCTCACCTTCGAGCTCGACGCGGCGGACACGCGTGCAATCGAGATCGCGCAGGATCTCAGCATCGCTCAGCTCAACTGGCGACCGCTCCCTGAGGCGTGGAGCGTTGGTGAGTGTCTGGAGCACCAAGCGGCTACGCCAACGAGATCACACCCGGCTGGTTTGGCCGTCGGTTCCCTCGGACGTACAACGAGCCATCGAGACAAACGAGGCCTCATCGCGCGCCGGCCAAGATCGTTCCCGTCACGAAGCAGCTCGATCGCTCGATTCTGAGTCGCTTCATCGCGCGACACTCTCCAGCTGTCAGTACGTGATGACGGTGTTGGATTCGGGAAAGCACCCGCGCCCGCAACGAGCGTCGCACACGGCGCCGGAATCGGGTTGAACAACACGATCGCCCGGCTCGCGCAGTTGTGCGGAGACTCGGCCGCGCTGAATGTCACCGCGGTGATACCGACCGGTACGTTGATCACGATGACACTTCCCTACCACACCGCTCCGCTGACGCGATATGAGCTGTCGACGACCATAGATGGGGCGCGTTCCGCTTGACACGAAGCATCGTTACGTCTAGACTCGATTACACAATCGAAGATTCGTGGTCATTTGCCGCCTATTGCCGCCACGTTAAACAAGGAGCTAAAACGCGACCTGCCCGGTGGCCCAGCCATCCGGGCATTTGTGTTACAGGGCGGCAACGTCTCCAACTCGGGAGGAATCGTTGCCAAGTAGCCAGGTCACTCGCGCGGTGCGCGCAGGAATCGCGACCGATGGCGAGCACGGCGCCGTCGTGCCACCGCTGCATCTGTCCTCGACGTTCGCGTTCGAGAGTTTCGGCAAGCCGCGGACGTATGACTACACGCGCAGCGGCAATCCGACGCGCACACATCTCGCGGATGCGATCGCCGAGCTCGAAGGCGGCGCGCGCGGCGTGGTGACGTGTACCGGCTTGTCGGCCGTGACCCTCGTGTTGCACTTGCTGAAACCCGGTGACACGATCGTCGCCGCGCACGACTGCTATGGTGGAACGCAGCGTTTGCTCAGAGCGCTCGCGGCGAAGCAGCACTTCACGCTCGTCTTTGCGAATCTGTGCGCTGCGGACGCCGCGTTGACAATTCGCTCATGTGCGCCGCGGATCGTCGGGGTCGAAACGCCGAGCAATCCCCTGCTCCGCATCACGGACATTCGCGCGGTCGCGAGCGTGGCGCATGACGTCGGCGCGCTCGTCGTGGTGGACAACACCTTCCTGTCGCCGGCGCTGCAACAGCCGATCGCGCTCGGTGCCGACATCGTCGTGCACTCGACGACGAAATACCTGAACGGGCACAGCGATGTCGTCGGCGGCGCCGTCGTCGCACGCGACGAAGCACTCGGCAATGATCTCGCGTGGTGGGCGAACTGTCTCGGCGTCACCGGCGCGCCGTTCGACAGTTACCTCACGTTGCGCGGACTTCGCACGCTGCATGTTCGGATGAGCCAACATCTGAGCAATGCGCGCGCAATCGTCGATGCCCTACTGGAGCACGAGTCGGCGATTCAAGTTTATTATCCCGGCATTCCGACACATACAGGTCATGATCTGGCGACGTCGCAGCAATCGGGCTTCGGCGCCATGGTCAGCTTCGAGGTACGCGGCGGAACGGCCGGCGTCGAGACATTCACGTCGAACCTCGAGTACTTCACGCTCGCCGAATCACTGGGCGGCGTCGAGAGTCTCGTTGCGCACCCGGCGACGATGACCCACGCGTCGATGGATGCAACGGCGCGTCATCACGCGGGGATCAGCGACTCGCTGCTGCGTTTGTCCGTCGGCATCGAATCGCCGGATGACCTCGTCCGCGATGTCACGCGCGCGCTCGATGCGGTTTCGGCGAAGCACGTCGCCGCAACTCCGGCGATCGTCTAGGGGGGCGCGCTCACTCGCGCGTACCACCGGCGGTGCCACGGACACAGACCTGATGCGCAATCCATCTGGTGTGGATGCACCATACAAGGTGCATACACATCCTATGAAACTCGCTGATCCGGTTCCCTCTTGCATCGGTCGACGCCAGGTCCTATGGTGTGTACACATCTGTAGGGGATGGTTGATTCGTGGCTGTCGTAGCCGTGGTCGCCCCGCTTGGCGTTGTCGTTAGGCTCGTCGTGAGCGCGGCCGCCGTCGCGCTCCTCGTCCCCCAGTGTCGGAAACCGACCTGGCTTCCCGGTCGCCTCGCCGCGATGGGCATGAACCTGTCCCACCGGCGGTTGACCGCGTGGGGGTTGAGTCATCTGGAGATCGAGAAGCACTTCACCATTCTCGACATCGGCTGCGGAGGCGGCCAAACCATCAAGCAGCTCACGACAATCGCTTCGGAGGGACGGGTGTACGGCATCGATTACTCGTCCGCCTCGGTTGCCACTGCTCGGCGAAAGAACGCGTCGCTGATACAGCTGGGCCGCGCCGACATTCCACTTGGCTCGGTATCGGCGCTTCCGTTCAGCGCCGACACGTTCGACGTGGTGACGGCCATCGAGACGCACTACTACTGGCCTGATCTGCTCGCCGATTTTCTCGAGGTTAAGCGCGTGCTCAACCCTGGCGGTACCTTCGCGATCGTGGCCGAGGCATATCGCGGTCGGCGGATGGACTGGCTCTATCGGCCCGCCATGCGGCTGCTTCGCGCGACGTACCTCTCAGCCAACGGGCATCGCGATCTGTTGACTCGAGCCGGCTTTGTCAGCGTGGAGATATTCGAGGAGCGCACCACCGGCTGGCTCTGTGCCGTGGGGCGGAAAGCGGCATGATACCGCCACCAGGTGGCTTCTCTTCACCCTCGTCCAGCTCCCCTATGAAATCCATTTGCGCTGCCGCGGTCGCTTTGCTCCTCGCCACGAGCTTCGTACACGCTCAAGCCGCCCACGGCGCGTTCGTGACGATGGCGGGCAAAGACACGTTCGCCTTGGAGCAGTACTCGCGTAGCGGCAATGTCGTGTCGGGAAGCTGGGTCGTGTTTCATCCGCCCGGCGTTTTCGTGCACGATTATCACATCACGCTCGCACCGAACGGTGTTCCCATCAGGTACACGATGAAATACACCACGCCCGGCGCACGGACGACGCCGGATCTCGACTCCGTAATCGTAGACTATGGTCGCGATACGGCGGTATATACGATGGTGTCCAAGGACTCGACCATGAGGCGTCTCGTCCCGGCACGGGATGCGTTCCCCATGCTGGGGCAATCCTGGGTGGGACTCGAGCTGGGACTCGAGCGACTGCGACGCATGCGGGTCGACTCAGCTGTCATCCTCACGAACGCGCCGACTCAACCCAGCCTTGGCGCAACACGGGTGCCCGTCAGGTTCCTCCGTGGCGATTCAGCAATCATTGCGAACAATCTCGCCTTGGTCTCGGCGGATGGTGCATTGCTCGAAATGGCGTCGGGTCCACTTGCCGTTCATCGGGTATCATCGCTCGACATGCCGCGGCTGGTAAAGGGCTTCGTCGACGCATTTGCTCCACGCGCCGCCGCACTCGCGGCCGCGGCCGCGTCTCGCGTCGAGATCCAGGTTCCAACGGCGCAACTCGACAAGCTCGTCGGTGAGTATTCTCTCAACGCGGCGGCGTCGCTCAGGATCACGCGCGAGGGGGAACACCTCGTGTTGCTCGTCCCTGGCGGTGGGCGGGTCGAACTACTCGCGCAAACTCAGACGCAGTTCTTCGTGCGCAAGCCAGATCTCGTCCTCGCGTTCGATGTCGACGCAAGCGGCGTCGCCACGGCAGTCACGCTGATGCAAGGCGAAGGCAAGCAGCACCTGGCGAAGCTGGCAAAATGAGTCCGCTCTGGGCGCACGTTCCAGTCTTGCACGGCACGAGCGGGTGGCGTAGGATGTGTATACATCACTACCAACACGAGCAGGCAAAATCTCCATGGAAGCCGCCACGTCCAAATGTGCCGCCGGTACACTGCGACGCGCGACGCGCTCGATAACGCGCGTCTACGATAGTCGCCTCGAGAATGTCGGTCTCACGACGACCCAATTCTCCATTCTGCGCGCCCTCGAGAAACACGGAGAGTCCGTCCTGCTCAGTGAGCTCGCAGATGAGTTGGTCTTCGAGCGCACTTCACTCTATCGCGCGCTCGAACCGCTGGAGCGTGAAGGGCTCATCGCAATTACACGCGGAACGGGCCGCGCGAAGTTGGCCGCGCTCACGCCCAAGGGCGCTCGCCGGGTTGCACAAGCGCTGCCGCACTGGACAGCAGCACAGGAAGCATTTCTCGCGCAGTTCGGCCGGTCAGCGTGGAACACCCTCGCCGCACAGCTCATGGAGATCGTCGACATCGCTCGCGCCATACCGCACGGAGGGTCCTAGTCATATTCAATCGGCGAGGCCGGGCGTCCGTCGCAGGTATTCTCCGCTCGTGAGTTGCTTGAGCATGAAGTCGGCGACGTCCGAGCGCGAGACTCGCGACGGGACGAACCAATTGCCGACATCTGGGCCGGCACGATAGACCTTTCGCTGCGGCCCATTTGTGAGCACCGCGGGGCGGACGATCACCCAATCAAGGCTGCTGCTCGCGATGATCTCTTCCTGAGCCTCCTTGTCCGCGAAGACATTCCGCAGAAAGAGAGGAATGCCAATGAGGTTATGCACAACTCCCATCTTCCATTTGCTATTCCCGACGCCGAGCGAGGACTCGCAGACAAATCGCTTGATTCCGGCCCGCTCCATGGCCTGAACGATATTCCGCGTGCCCTCAGAGAGTATGGTCGTTCGTCGAGACAGGAGCAGAATAGCAAGGATGGGCACGCCCAGCTCGACGAACAGGTTGAGGGGCGGCGACAGGGCGACCATGCGGACGATGATCTGGCAGGCGATGATTATCGCAATCACGATCCGAATGGGCGGACGAGTGCCAAGTGCGGACACAACCCCGTCCTGTCCCGCTATCGCCGCTTCGACGGAATCCTTGTTCAGTATGTCGCCGCGGACGACGCGCAAATTGTCATGTGAGAGACGAATCTTCCGCGGATCACGCGCGAATGCCGTCACCACGTGCCCCTGCTCGAGCGCCTGTTGAACGAGCCTGCTCCCAGTTCCGCCGGTGGCGCCAAACACGAGCAGCTTCATGCGGACGTGAGGCGAAGCTTCGGTCGACCGGTCCGTCGAAGAACCATGATCGTCTCCTTTCGAGCTCCGCTGGTTGATGTGTACACAGCAAGGTTGATGTGTACTCATCACTCCATTGGCGCGCAAGAGCCGATTCGTTCACCTCGCGGCGGCGGACGGAAGGTTCAGCGCGCGGCTGCGTCTGGCTCATTGGCGACGCCGTGCACCGTCGCCCGACATGAACGGGGGCGGATTCATTGAACGCCCCCGCCGGCGGTTCGACGACGCACAGGGGGGGAACGCGGTCTTCCGCAACGCGCTGCTACGGGCGTACAATTGAATTCCAACCTCAGCCGAGCATGACATTGACTCGCTCGATCTCGTATCTGCTGCTCGCCGCCTTCGCCACCCCCGTGCTCACGGCCCAAGCGCAGCCCACGGCTCCCTCGTCACCGGTCGACAGCTTCGCCCTGCGCGCACTGCACTGGCGACTGATCGGTCCATTCCGCTCCGGCCGCTCGGTCGCGGCGGCGGGGTCCGCCGCGCGCCCGTTCGAGTACTACGCGGGCACCACCGGCGGCGGCGTCATGAAGACCACCGACGGCGGTTACAATTGGCAGCCGGTGACCGACAAATACTTCGGCGGCACGATCGGCGCGATCGCGGTCTATCCGGCCAACCCGGACATCGTGTACGTCGGCACCGGCGAATACACGCTGCGCGGGAATGCCTCGCATGGCGACGGCGTCTTCAAAACCACCGATGCCGGCAAGACGTGGGACACGCTCGGCCTTGCGGAGACGCGCCAGATCTCCCGCGTCGTCGTGCACCCATGGAATCCGGACATCGTGTACGTCGCGGCGTTAGGCCACGAGAGCGGTCCGAACGCGGACCGCGGCGTCTTCAAGAGCACGGATGGCGGCAAGACCTGGAAGAAGACGCTGTTCGTCAACGACTCCGTCGGCGCCGCCGATCTCCAGATGGATCCCGAAAATCCAAAGGTGCTCTACGCCGCCATGTATCGCGTGCAGCGCAAGCCATGGGACATCATCAGCGGCGGCCCGGGCGGCGGGATCTACAAGTCCACCGACGGCGGCGACAAGTGGACAGATATCACCCACAACGCCGGCCTGCCGAAGGGCGTCACCGGCAACATCGGCCTCGCCGTTTCACCAGCCGACCACCAGCTCGTGTGGGCGATGATTCAGTCGGATTCCGGTGGCCTGTTCCGCTCCAACGACGCGGGCGCCACATGGACTCGCGTCAACGATGCCAACAACAAGTCGCTCGACGGCATGGGTCCCCACTGGCGGCCCTTCTACTTCTCGCGCGTCATCGCCGATCCCGCGGACGTCAACACGGTCTACCTGCCTAACGGCGTTCTGTTCCGCAGCACAGACGGCGGCAAGCACTTCAAGGAAGTGCAGCCGTACGACAACCTGTGGGACACGCATTTCCTCTGGATCTCACCTAACGATCCGAACCGGATGATGGTCGCGTCCGACCAGGGAGCGCGCATCAGCTTCAACAAGGGCGAGACCTGGAGCACCACTGGCTATGCCACGGGGCAGTTCTATCACGTCATCGCGACGAACCACTTCCCATATCGCGTCTGCGGCGCTCAGCAGGACAACTCGGGCGCCTGCGGTCCGAGCCGCACCGACGGGATGTTCGACATCTCCGCGTGGTACTATCCCGGGGGCGGTGAGTCGGGGATCATCGCCGTGGATCCGCAGCATCCCGACGTCACATACGCGGCGAATGAGCGCGTCGATCATGGAGCGGGCATCTCGAGCTTCATGGCCACCGCGTGGGAGCGGACGGCGCCACCGATGACGGCGAAGTACCGCTTCAACTGGACGACGCCGATCATCATCTCTCCGCACGACCACAACACGCTGTACGAGGGCGGCAACGTGCTGCTCAAGAGCACCGACGCCGGCAAGAACTGGCAGCCGATCTCGCCCGATCTCACTCGACATGACCCGAAGACGCTGCTCATCGCCGGCGGTCCGATCACAGTCGAGAACAGCGGCGCCGAGAATTATGCCACGATCTTCACTATCGCAGAATCACGGGTGACAAAAGGTGTCATCTGGACTGGTTCCGATGACGGCATGATCCACGTCACCCGCGACGGCGGAGCGCACTGGCAGGACGTCACGCCCAAGGGCATCCCGCCGTTCACCCGAATGTCGATGATCGATGCGTCCACGGTCGCGGCAGGCACCGCCTACCTCGCCGCCAACCGGCAGCTGATGGACGACTACAAGCCGTACCTGTTCAAGACTACTGATTATGGGGCGACGTGGACGGAGATCGACGCCGGCATTCCGAAGAACGAGTTCACGCACGTGGTACGCGAAGACCCGGTGCGGCGCGGGCTGCTGTTCGCGGGCACCGAGCGCGGCGTGTGGTTCAGCTTCGACGATGGCGGTCACTGGCAACCGCTCCGGCGCAACCTGCCGCAGGTGCCGGTGCACGACCTGATCGTCAAGGACAACGATCTCGCGATCGCCACGCACGGGCGCGCGCTGTGGATCATGGACGACATCTCACCGCTGCGGCAGCTCGCGGCGAATACGCTCGCTGAGAAAGCGCACCTGTTCGATCCCGCCGATGCGTACCGCGTCGCCTGGCGTGGCCAGCAACTCATTCAGAATCTGCAGAAGGGCGAAGACCCGTCTACGGGCGTGGGGATCTATTACTGGCTCGCGGACTCGAACCAGGTTGTCACGCTCGACGTGCGCGACTCGAGCGGCGCGGTGGTCAACCACTTCACCAACGTGCAGGACTCGATTCAGCGGGTCGACAGCCTTCGTCTCGATCGGCTTAAGCAGACCCGCAACGATTCGTTGAGGAAGGCGGGCGTCACCGACACGGCGACGCTCAACAAGCCGTTCGTCGATCCGCCAAGCGACGATCCGAAGAACAAGCTCTCGAGTCCACCGCGCCTAACGTCGAAGAAGGGCCTGAATGTGTTCTACTGGGATTTCCGCTACGCCGATGGCACGACGCTCTGGGACAGCGTGTACCGCCTCGGTCGCGTGCGCGGACCGATGGCGGTGCCGGGTCGCTACAACGTGGCGCTCACGTCAGGTGGGAGTACCCAGCGCGCGTCGTTCACGCTCAAGCCTGACCCTCGGATCCCGGCCACCGGCGCCGAGCTGGCCGCGCGCCTGGTCTTCACGCGCAAGTTGAATGATGCGTCCACGGAGCTGATCGACGCCGTGAACCGGGCGTTCGCGCTCAGGCAGGAGATCGACGAGCGGCTGGCGGCCGGTGCCGGACCCGGAGTGACTCAGGCGTCGAGCGACGCTGTATCGTTAAAGGCGCTCAGGGACACGTTGCTCACCTGGGGCAAGCGGATGGTGCCGCTGTTCTACGGGCACAACAAGTACGCCGAGCCCTACACGGCGACCATCCTCGACGAGCTGCAGGGGCTGGGCTTTGGCGACAGCAACGCCGCGCCTAACGCGGTCGAGCTGAGCGCCGCGGAAACAATGATCACGGCGGCGCACGAGGAAGTCACGCGGTTCAATGCCATGCTTCGATCGCAAGCTGCCAATGTGAACGAACAGCTCAAGGCGAAGGGGCAGGCGCCGCTGACTTACTAGCTGATCGGTTCATCACGATCGCCAAACTTGACGTGCTCGGAAGAGGGCGCGCCGAGTGAGGCGCGTCGAGTGAGGCGCGTCGAGTGAGGCGTGTCGAGTGAGGCGCGTCGAAAGCGGCGCGTCGAGTGAGGCGCGTCGAGTGAGGCGCGTCGAGTGGGGCGTCGAAAGCGGGCGGGTCGAGAGAGCGCAAAGGCGTCGCGCAAATTGCTCGAACCGGTTGGCAAAAATGCTTCGCCACGAGCGGAAATGACGTCTGCGTCAAAGCGAGAGTGGCGTAACGTGTCGCATGGACGACGGCGATCCACTCCGAGTGCTCGATGCCGCGCGGCAATTTGGGCAACTCGTTGCCGAAATGACTCGGCGCCTTTCGCGACGAGCGCCATCCGGTCTTCGCGGACAACTGGCGGAGGCAGCGTTGTCGATCAGCGGATTGTTGGCCGAAGGGTTCGGTCGCCGTACAAATGCCGAGAAGATTCGCTACTCGTTGATGGCAAACGGCTCGCTCGAGGAGTGTCAGGACTACCTTCGCAAGTGTGTGAACCTGCGCTTAATAGAGCGAAAGGAGTTCTTCAGGCTCTGGAATCTCTCCGTGGCAATAAGCCGGATGATTCTCTCGCTCGTGCGGCATTTTGAAGAGACGGATGACGAATAAAAGCAGCACTCCGCCGGTGAGCGTATGCCCCGCGCGCCCCGCGCGTCGCTAACTCCTGAAAGCTCGGTAGTTCAACGTCCTTCTCGACGCGCAGTCTTCGACGCGCCCTTCTCGACGCGCCCTTCTCGACGCGCCCTTCTCGACGCGCCCTTCTCGACGCGCCCCTCTCGACGCGCCCCTCTCGACGCGCCCCTCTCGACGCTCCCTTTCCGATGGGCCCTTTGCGCTCATAGGCAGCGTTAGACCGCGCACGAGCCCCATCGTATTCAACCTTAGGAATGATGCTGAAGCCTCAGACATGTCCCGAGTGCCTCGCTTCGATGGACGAGGGCGTGACCCTCGACCTCGAAAGCCGTCGGACGCAGACGTGGCTTCGAGGCCCCGTGGACGAGAAGTGGTTGACCGGAATCAAAACGCGTGGGAAGGAACTCCTGCGGGTGGTCAGCTATCGCTGTCCCAAGTGCGGCACCTCAAGTCGTTCGCGCCGCCGGTTTAACGAGCGCTGAAGCTGGCAGGGGAGCTACTGATGGTTTGCGGCTGCGCCGCGAACCTCTTATATGATTCCCTTGCCGCTAGCTACGGCGTTAGGCCGTCGAAGAAATCACGAAGCCGCAATGGACAAGCCGCTCGGTTGCTGGAGCGAGGCGTGCGCAGCTGAACTCGAGCGTTAGGCGGCTGATAAAACCATCGAAGCCTCATTATTCCTATGCCTCGATCGATCCGATTTTCAGAGGCACCTTACCGGCGTAACCCGCTCGATGTCCTCCTGGAGCCCGTGGTCTACGCTGCCAATCTCGCATTCGCCTGCTGCTTGTACCCCGCTTGGCGCACAGCTCGAATTCGCTGGGAGCCGGATGCGGCCCAGCTGATGCGATTGTTCAAGGAGCGATCGCGGCCGATTATGTGCTTCGCCTGGCACGCCTACGAGCTGAATAGCGTCTGCGCTTTCCGTGACTTTCCGCGCGACGTCGTGCCTGTCGCCATCGGTCATGATGGACCTCAATCTCGCGCGTTGCAGCAAACCGTCGCCTGGTTCGACTTCCCGATCTGGGCGTACCGCCGCCGATCGCCGGTGCCGCCCAAGACCCAGATCATCAACCTTCTGAAGACAGAGCGGCCGATCATCGGCGTATTTGTCGACTCGGGTGGCCCTGACGGCCAGATCAGGCAAGGTTTCTTGGACGTCGCGCGTGCTGCCGAGGCGCTCCTCGTACCGCTGGCCTGGCATGCGCGACCCGCACTCGTACTTCGACTGCCGCGCCGTCGCTACTGCTTCCCAGCCCCGTTTTCGCGCATTCGTGCGTGCTTCGGCCAGCCAATCGACGGGATCACCGCAACGCCGGACGCTTGTCGAGATGCACTGCAGGCACTCGAACGGCGGAGCTAGTCCGGCAACAAGCGGGGGCCGCCGCGTCGCTACCCGTGGCGGCTTCGACCCCGGCCGAGCGACCGCGTACATCTCCCAAGCGAGGGCCTTGTACAAACCCGAGGGGTCATCGCCAACGCGGTAGAGATCAAAGTGGCCGCGCCCCTCGACGTAGCGGAAGTCAGTCCTGGCGCCGAGCTCCTTCATCGTTGCCTCCAGTAAGTGCGCCGAACCGTCAAGATAAAAAGTGTCGGCTGAACCCACAGTCAGATGGATCTTGCCGTCGAGATCCCGTTTGAGCTCCGGCCAGTGGCGACGGAGTTGCTCGGCAACATCGTAGTGATCCTTCCAATACGACATCACGCTGGAATCCACAGCTCCTGTCGTGCGATCGAACAGCGGGACCGGGAGTCCGTCTGCGCCGCGCGGGGAGAACACCCACTCGAACGAGGCGAGCTGGCCACCGTACGCACCGACCACGACTTCTCGACGCGTGTAGTCCTCGATAGAAACCAGCATCTGGCCCTTGTCCTGAGCCAGTGGCCAAGGCGAGCCGTCGGGTTTGCGATAGACGTTCGCGCCCTGAGCGTAGAGGTCGATCCCAAGAAAGTTGTGGAAGTCGCTGGGGTCGGGCGACGTTGGCCACGCGCCACCAAACAGTTTGGGATAGTTGACCTGCAACCACAGCGCCGCCCATCCGCCTGATGAGTGTCCTGTAACAAAGCGGCCGTTAGGCTTGGCATCCATACGGTAGTGTCTTTCGAGATCCGGAATGAGCTAGGCCGTCAACGCCTGGCCCCACGGTCCGTTGTTGACACTGTTGACGAATTCGCTCGTGCCGCTGGGACTCGACTGATCGATCGCCACCCAGATCATCGATGGTGCCTTACCGGTCTTCATCTCGTTCCAGCGGGCGACGCCGACGTCGTGCAGGGAGCGCAACGAGCCGCCGAAGCCCTGAGTGTAGTAGACCACTGGATAGCGCCGGCCGGGATGGTCCGCGTAGTCCGGCGGCGTCACTACCCATCCACGTACGGTGATGAGCCGACCCCAAAAGTTGCTGAGGACCGGACTGACGAAGTCGAACCTGTGAATGTCGGTCTTGGCCGCCGGATACTCCTCCCTCATCGCCGCCGGCACGTTGGAGAGTGGCTGCAGTGGATCAGATTCGGGGACGATGGTCGCAAGCGTGAGAGGCTGGGATGCGTCCCCGGGCAAGTCCATCTCGACGACGCCGCTCACGAGATCACCTGGGCCGCGTGATGTGTAGTTGTAGCTGTGGTCGCGATCGAGCACCGCCTGCACGGCGTAGTGTCCGGGCGTGAGCCGCGAGAATGGCGTTGGGAAGGCCGAAATGTCGGCGTCGACATCTACGGTGCCGCCGGGCACGAGACGCGCAACCTCCTGAGCGGCGATGTCAGTCGCGTGGGTATCGATCTGGTCCATGTCGACCCGCGCGACGGGCCTCTTGTCGCCGGGAGTGAGCCGCTTGGCGAAGATCAGCACGCGGCCGGAGACCGGCGTCGCCGAGGCTTGGCCCAGGCTCACGTGAAACACCACCGGTGCGGGCGCGCCTTGCGCGGCCAAGCGCGCGCCGAGGATGGTCGCAACGGCAGCCAGCAGTTGGTGCGCGCGCCGCCAAGGATGGGCACTGGTCGAATGAGTCATCAGTACTTGCGAAAGCTCATCGTCGCATCGCTGCGCATGCGGGGATGTACTCCGGCCTCAGCCGATACCATAGAGTGTCGGGGCGAAGAAGCCAAGGCATTGACGCCGACAACAGCCAAGGCGACGATTACGGCCCCTCGTCCAAGCGAGCCACCAATGCGCGTCCCGATCCACGCGCTCTGCGCGTCGCGCTCGAAACTGCTCATCGCACTGGCCGGTGCGTCGATACTGACCGCCGTCGCGGTGATGCAACGTCCCCTGGCCGCGCAGTCCATGCAATCTGTCGCGCCGGTGTCCTCATCGCGCATCGCCGACGACCCGGACGTGCTGGGTGCCGAGCGATTGTTTTCGGCGTGGATCGAAGGCCAGATCGCCTACCGCGGACTGCCGGGAATCGCCGTCGGCGTCGTGAGCGACCAGGATCTCGTGTGGACGAAGGGCTTCGGCTATGCCGACGTCAACGGCAAGGTGCCAATGACGCCCACCACCAAGTTCCGCATGGCATCGCATAGCAAGCTGTTCGCCGCGACCGCGATCATGCAGCTGCGTGAGGCAGGCAAGCTTCGTCTCGATGATCCCGTGGTGACCTACCTGCCCTGGTTCAAGGCGAATCGTGCCGGCGATGACGATGGCACGATCACGATCGAGCAGCTCCTCTCGCACAGCTCCGGAATGCAACGCGAAGCGGGCGATCACTGGACGTCGTACGAATTTCCGACGAGCGACGAGCTGCGGCACCTCTATCCCGAACGTCAAGCGCCCTTCGCGCCATCGGTGCGCTGGAAGTACTCGAATCTGGCGTACGCCATCGCCGGGATGCTGACCGAGCAGGTGACAGGCCAGCGATGGGCCGACTATATCGATATAAACATCTTCAAGCCGCTAGGAATGACCTCGTCGAGCGTGGACAAAAACGTACCGGGGCTCGCTGTGCCATACGGGCGCCGCATGCCGGACGGTACGCGCGAGGTGCTGCCGTTCGTCGACGCGCGCGGGATGGCAGCCGCGACGGGCGTCACGTCGAACGTCGAGGACATGGCAAAGTTCGTCTCGGCCCAGTTCCGGCGCGGCGCGCGCGGCGGCAATCACATTCTGAGTACGGCATCGCTGCGCGAGATGCACCGAGTCCGGTCGGTGGAGGAGAACTGGACGTCCGGGACGGGACTCGGGTTCGACATCAATCGCATCGACGGGCGCACCTACGTGGGACACGGCGGCGGCTACCCGGGAAACACGACGGAGACGCTCATCCAGCTCGACGACAAGATCGGCGTCATCGTGCTGACGAACACGAACGACTCGAATCCGTTCGATATCGCGCGCGAGCTGATGATGACCGTGGGCAAGGCGGTCGCGAAGTCCGCGGCGCCGGTGACCCTCGCGGCGGCGTGGAATCCGAGCTGGGCGCGTTTTGCGGGACTCTATCGCGGGCGAGGTGGTGATTCGCAAGTGGTGCTGCTCAACAATCGCCTCGTGCTCATCACGCCGAATGCGGCGAACGTCGACAATCCGATCACCCTCGAGCCGCTGGGCGACGGCCGATTCCGCTATGTCGCTCCGACGGGCGGTGGCGTCGTGGGCGAAGTGGTGCGGTTCGTCGAGCAACCCGGGCGGCCAATGCGAATGTACACGGGCGACAGTTGGGTAGACCGTGTGGCGGATCGGTAGGCGCCGAGACTCGAGCAGTCAGAAGAGAGATCCGGCCTACTCCGTGTGGCCCGCGGGCATCGCGCACCCAGGTGGCGAGCCAAGATTCGAGAGCCGAGAGGTCAGCAGCGAGAGGCGAGATTGAGATTTTGCTCTTTCCTCTCGACGCTGAAGCTCGATCTCGCCGCTCGCAGCTTGTTTCTCGCTCTCGCAGCTTGGCTCGTCCTCTTGGGTGAGATGCCCGCCAACCACACGGAAGAGGCCGGATCTCACTTCTGACTTCTCGAGTTCAGAAGCTTTATGACGTTCTCACTGAGCCTCGGCCTTCGCGCGGATCTCCTCACGAGGTCGTGCTCGAGCTGGCCGGTCGAGCGGCACTGGACGGCCTTGTCGTCCTTGACCGCGGTCGTCATGGGCTCGGCCGACGGCGAGAATGTGGCGTGGAGCACGACCTTTGACCGTACCGAGTCGCCGCCCCATGCGGTAGTCGTCGCCGACGGAATTGCACATAACGAGTACCGGCCAGAGACAAGAAGCCCCGGGTTCATCACCCGGGGCTTCCTTCCTCTACGCCGCCTTGGCTTCAGTCGGCGTCCTCCTCGTTGGACTGCGTCGAGTGAAGCGATCCTGCGCTCATGTGAAGATCACCGACAAGCGCACGGCGCGCATCGTCAGTGAGCCTGGGAGCGCCGTCTTGCGTTCTCTCCTGGTCGCTGAGGAATGCCGCCACCTCGGACTCGCGCGCGCCGGCATCGAACATTCCTACGATCGTCGCCGCGAGTTCCTGCACGTTCATCGGCGTACCCACCCAGCGGGACACAAGCAATTCCTCCACACGAGCACGCCAACGACCGTATTTGTTTGTGATCACTCTGATTCCATCCAACGAAAGGTGGCTCGTGAAGGTACCTGATGAATCGGATGACGAGAATGGCCACAACAGCGTCTTGAAAGTCGCGCTGCCGAGTCGCCGTACGGCGAGTATGTTCGTCGCATGGCCAATGAACTGAAGTGGTGGCGCGCGAAGCCGCCCTATCTCCTCGGATCGTCCGTCAACTGGTTCGAACGGACAAGGGCATATCCGGGGCGCGAACTCGAACGACCGAAGCTGAGGGGAACCGTGCGAGTGTTCCGCGACGGGGATGCTTTCGAGAAGGAAAACGGATCACTCTCGATTGACGTACCACGTGCGTGGCTGGACGAGGTTGAGCCGCCGAGCTAACTGCCCCGCCACTTCCACGCCACTCTGAGCGCGCCCTAATCTCCGGTCGCGGCGGCGTGTGCGTTTGCTTTCTTATCGTCCGCCTCTGGTCCCGCTGCGCGCTGCTTTGCTCGTTGCCTCGCGGCGTCGATGATGCGAGAGGCGTCGTTCACGGCCCTCTTGATATCCGCCTCGGAATGTTCGACGCGACCCGTCCCTGCGAGCAACGTCGCTGCAATCTGCGCAATCGCGTTCAAATCCATCTCCATCTTTAGCTCCCTGAGAACGCTCCAATCGCCGAGTCACCGCTTTCTGGAGCGATGTCGTTCTCTCTCCCGTGCACCGAGTATACTCAGAGAACGTTACACTAACGTTAGGAGGCGCGCGTGGGCGAGAGAAGAGAACTGAAGCCGATCGGTCGACCGGCGGTTATTGACCCGAGCTGGAAGAAGTGGCAGTTCCCCGTCACTCCGCGCGATTCGGCCAAGCAGGGCAACATCGATTTTACGTGCCCGCACTGCGGCCATTTGCTCGTCACCGGCACGAACGGCGACGTGAGCGACATGGGCCCCACGGAATGCCCGTCATGCCGCCAATGGTCACGCGGCCCTGACTTCAGACCACGCCCGCAGCAAAGCGAAAGCCCGCGTCCCGTCTGACAGAGCAGGGCTCGCGGGCGTTCACTTATGGCCGAGGTACGATGTCTTCTGTCACGCGCTCATAGTGCAGGCCTTTGATCGCCAGATTGAAGGCCTTCACGAGATACGCGCCAGGAAACTGGTGCAACCGACGCTGCCTAACGAAGAATTCATGGCTGGCACCGTACAGTGCGGCGATATCCTCGCTGCTCGCGTCACCACCATCGATCCGAGTCCGGACGCTCCTCACCCACCCAGTGACTTCGTCGAGCGGACGCCATGGCTGCGACCGGAGCATCGCGTCGTGCGCCGGACCGAGTAGTCCCAGCAACGTCGCCGGTTCCAGACTCGGTGTCGGGTTCGTTCGTGAGGCAGCGAGCCGCCGGAGCTCATGGCGTAAACGCGACAGGGCACGGCGGGCGCTGCGCAACCGCACGCGGTCGTGCCGCCATGCGCTCCACAGTAGTTGCAGGTAGGCACGCCGCGGTGC
>DATEGN010000023.1:0-13521 GCA_035280125.1 Gemmatimonadaceae bacterium
CGAAAGACCAGGAACCGGAGTGGGTTCCGCCAGACTGGCACTTCGTCGAACAAGCGCAGAAGCGGGGCCTCGGATTGATCCATCTCAATCGCGGTCAGAGCATTCCACTGGCAGACGGAAGCCAGATCACGGTAGAAGGCAGCGACGTCGTGAAGCGGTCCGTCGACGGGCACTCCGAGACGCTAGAGACTGCCGAAGGAAAGGAAATCGTCGCGAACGGCAACATCATCATCCCGCCATACGGCACCCGGCAGCGAATGTACAAGGGCGTGCTCGGTACCTTCCGGCTCAATCTCGGCGACGGCTACGCTCTTCACGGCACCGACGACCCATCTTCGATTGGCCGATCGGTCAGCCACGGGTGCGTACGGCTGAGAAACGAGGACATCGAAACGCTTTACAATATCGTGCCGGTTGGCACCCCCGTTTACATCTACTAAGTCCATCCGGTCGGCTGTCCGAACGGTCAGGAAGGCAACGTTTTCGTGATCCACGCCGTCTAATGATCTGAAAGTCGATTGATTAAATTCTGCCGCAGCACCGGTGTGCACGCCCGCCACAGTGCACGCCACCAGATTATGGTGTCGCACGTCGCTGAGCTTCCTAACTCATCGACGTAGCATGATTTACGCTGACGGTTATCCCACCGGCCGTCAGTCGTCAAAGCATTTAGGAGGCTCGCTGTCTCATGACGGTTCCCGGTCGGGCCGGCGCCAGTCGCGCCGCGCTTACGCTACTCTGCGTTGGCATCGCTTTTGGCGTCATGGCTACGCCAGCGGCTGCTCTCGCTGCGCCTCCCAAATCGGTTGGAACCGACTCGTTACTCCGTACCGCCTCCTCGAAGCTCCCGCGCCCCGCAGACGACTCACTCCGAGGCCGCAGCGGCAAGCTCCTGATGCGGCTCGTGACCAGAGCTCGCGCAACGCTCGCGCTGCCTTTTTTCTCGCGCTTCTTCGGTGATTCGGCAGTCGAGCGGCCTGGACTTTACTCGCTGCCCGATAGCATTCTTGCGCGCCCGTTCGCGTTCATTGCGCTGCGCCCGTTTACGGACAAGCAAAAGGGACGCGTCGGGGCCTACCGGTTGGGATTCTGGCCAAGCGAACGTGGCCACGCCACCACGGATGCGTACGAGAATCCGGACGGCTTCATCGAGGTGACACCCGAGAATCAGAGCATGCAGATCTCGGAGCACTTCAGGCTTTCTGATTTTCTGACGCACGATCAACACGACGTGTGGCCGAAGTTCCTGGTGCTCAACGAAGATCTCGTGGACAAACTCGAGCTGGTGATTGCTCAGCTACAGCAAGATGGAGTTCACGTCCAGCGAATGGTCGTGATGAGTGGATTCAGAACGCCGTGGTATAATCGGCACGGAGGCCGTGTCGGCGGACGCGCTGAATTGAGTCGCCACATGTATGGTGACGCAGCGGACGTATACATCGACAATGGCTCGGGGCGCATGGCTGATTTGAACCATGACGGTCGCGTCGATTCACGTGACGCCAGAGTCATTCTCAAAGCCGTCGAGGAAGTCGAAAGAGAACATCCCGAGCTTTCGGGCGGCGTCGGTGTCTATCGCGGTACACGCCATCACGGACCCTTCGCCCACATCGACGTGCGCGGTTGGCGCGCACGTTGGGGGAGATCGTGATGCCGGCCGATCACGGGCCGGCACCGGCATCCCCCCCCTCGGCAAGACGAAAGGCAGCGCGGCGCGCCATCTGGGCATCGCGAACGCTCTTTGGCGTTGCGGCCATCGGCGCGATGCAGTTCGTGCATGCGCCGGAAATGCCACGTGCTCCCTTTGCCCAGTTTGTAGGGCCCACGGCGTGGGCCTCGAGTGACGCATTCGGCACGAGTCGCGAGCTCAAGCTTCGCTTCACATTGCCTGGCCGGCGGGTAGAGTTCCCGCTCGCGGTAGCAGATGACCCGAGAGGTCTGCAATACGAGTGGGTGGCGGCGTCCGGCACTGAGATCGTCAGCCAGCCTATGCCGTTGACCGGAGCGATGGCAGCCCCTACTCGCCCCGGATTTTACCAACTGCTCCTGCTACATCGGTCTGCTCAGGATTCGACCATCATCGAAACCGAGCGCGTGAGCGAACCGACCCTGGCGGTGATGGTGCCCTTTGCCGAAAAAGCTGCTGGTGTGCTCAATGGCTATCGGATCGGCACGTACCTGTCCGAGCGTTTTGGCGGCGAGAACGACGCGCCCGACGGATTCATCGAGGTTCAGCCCGGAGACGTGCAGCTGAGCGTCAGCAAGCATTTTCACCTCGGCGACTTCCTGACTCACGATACTCAGGAGGGTGTGTGGCCGAAGTACGTCGCGCTCAATCCGCGACTGCTCGACAAGCTCGAGCTGGTAGTCGCAGAGGTCGCAAAAATGCGCGGTGTTTCCGCGGATTCGATGGTGGCCCTCGACGTACATTCGGGGTTTCGAACACCGGCGCATAACGCGCAGGTGGAGCGTGCTGCTCGCGACAGTCGGCATCAATACGGAGACGCCGCGGACATCGTGATCGACGCCGATGGAGATGGTAAAATCACCCGTGCTGACAGTCGAATCGTCGTGAGCGCCGTGGATTCAGTCGAGGAGCTTCATCCGGATCTCATCGGCGGACTTGGTGTCTATACGAGCGATCGCTACCGTACGCCCTATGTGCACATCGATGCGCGCGGCCGTCGTTCGCGCTGGCGCGGATGATCGACGCGATCTTTCGAGTGCCGTCGCGCTGCTAGGAGTGTTGCGCGACCTGGTTGAGGATGAAGTCGTCGCGCGGCGTGGTGCGGCGACTTTTGATTTTCGGCACGAAGCTCGCACGCGTGTGATTTGGTGCGGCCCCCCAGTTTTGTGAACTTTTTCCAAGGACCGCCGTCAATGAACGAGCACCTTCGCGATCGGATCTTGAGAAAGCTGGACACGCTCTCCGACGAGCGTGGTTATCAGATTCTCGACTACGTGGAGTTTCTCGAGTCGCGGTACGCTGAGCGTCAGGCGTCGGGCGCGACGGCCTTCACTCGGTTCACGGAGGCAGTCGAGGACAGGCTGCGGGCGGGCCGAGTTTCGGCGACAACGATCGCCGAGGCAATGAATCTGATGAACCGCGCCTCGAATGTCTTGAACGGAGCACTTGCTGCTGGCCGGTCTGTTGCAAACGACATCGTAAGTGCGACACGATCGGGCACGCCCAATCAGTCGACGCCCGCGGCGTCGCCGCCGCAGGGCAATGGTGCTTCGACAACCGAAGCGTCGTCGCCAGCACATGACACCAAGGTTCCCGGGACAGGAGAGGAGAAGCTGTAATGGCATCGGCGACACGACGACGTCCAAAAGCTGAACGCATTCCGATCGAGGAGCGCGATCCCGCTCGGAATGGGCCGCGGAAGGGCGCGAAGCGCACCGTCCTCCACTACATCCGTCAGCTGCCGAATTTCGTGCGGCTATTGTTCGGCCTCATCACGGATCCGCGCGTTGCGCTGATTGACAAAGCGCTCGTCTTCGGCGCGATCGCGTACATCGTGACGCCTATCGATCTCATTCCGGATTTCATTCCATTCATTGGTGAGGTCGATGATGTGTATCTGCTTGTGATCGCTTTGCAGCGATTGATCTCGAACGCTGGACGATTAGTGCTTCTCGATCACTGGGGCGGCGACGCGGAAGATCTCGCAGATCTGAATCTTCAAAGCGCGCTCGCGGCCGCCGCATTCTTTCTTCCGCGCCGAATTCGCCGCCGACTCCGTGTCATCGGTCGATAGCCGGTGATAAGTGACTGCAGGCACTGCCACTTCGCAGTGCCCGCGCCTACATTTCGCCATGGCGACCACAACTCGACCTCCGACACAGCCCGCGCCTCGCGATCGACGAGGCAGCGGGCTTTCGCGTATTAAGGACGCGGCAGACGAGCAGCCTGCTTCCCGCGTCAGAATCGACGTCGCGCTGACTTTTGATGACGTCCTGCTGGTGCCTGCTCATTCAGTGACTCACCCGCGCGACGTCGACATAGGATCGCGCTTCACCCGCGGCATCGAGCTCCGCGTGCCGCTTGTATCAGCGGCGATGGATACGGTCACCGAATCCGACATGGCAATCGCGATGGCGCGTGCCGGTGGCATTGGTGTGTTACACAAGAACATGTCGATCGACCGTCAAGCCGCCGAGGTTGATCGAGTGAAGCGATCGGAATCGGGGATGATTTTGAATCCGATCACACTTCGACCGGGCGACACGGTGCGTGAAGCGAACGCGCTGATGAATCGATTCCGGATTTCCGGTGTCCCCATCGTCGACGAAGATGGAAAGCTCGTCGGCATCATCACCAATCGCGATCTCCAGTTCGAGCGCAATCTGGATCGGCAGCTGCGCGAGGCGATGACGCGCGACCGTCTGGTGACCGCGCCGGTGGGAACGACGCTCGACGAAGCGGAAGAAATCCTCGCGCGGCACCGTATCGAGAAGCTGCCTGTCGTCGATGAGACGGGGACGCTGCGCGGACTGATTACGGTCAAGGACATTCACAAGCGCCGTCAGTATCCGGACGCGAATAAGGATCAGTATGGTCGCTTGCGCGTCGCGGCCGCGATCGGGAGCACTGGCGACTACGTCGTACGCGCCAAGGCGCTGATCGAAGCTGGCGTCGACGCGATCGTGATTGACACGGCGCATGGCCACAGCGAAGCGGTGCTCGTTGCGACGGCAGAGATTCGTCAGCGATTCCCGGATGTGCAGCTCATCGCCGGTAATGTCGCAACGCGTGAAGGAGCGCGCGCGCTCGTCGAGCGCGGCGTCGATGCGGTGAAGGTTGGTGTGGGTCCCGGCTCGATCTGCACGACGCGCGTCGTGACTGGCGTCGGCGTGCCCCAGCTCACGGCGATTCTCGAGTCGGTGGACGGCGCCGGCGACGTGCCGGTGATTGCCGACGGTGGGATCAAATACTCGGGCGACGCAGTGAAAGCGCTCGCCGCCGGTGCCTCGAGTGTGATGATGGGATCGATGCTCGCGGGAACCGAGGAGAGTCCCGGCGAAGCGTTCTTGCTCGAGGGACGTCGATTCAAGGTCGTGCGCGGCATGGGAAGCCTGTCGGCGATGCAGGACGGAAGCGCGGATCGCTACTTCCAGGAAGGCGAGCTGTCGCCGCGGAAGCTCGTTCCCGAGGGCATCGAAGGACGTGTGCCCTACAAGGGTCCGGTGGGCGACGTGCTGTTCCAGATGGTCGGTGGGCTCCGGAGCGGAATGGGATACGTCGGCTGCAGCAGCGTGGACGCGCTGCGCTCGGAGACGGAGTTCGTGCGCATAACGATGGCCGGTCTCCGCGAGTCGCATCCACACGACGTGACGATTACGAGGGAAGCGCCGAACTACAGCCTGTAGTGGATCGTGGGTCGTGAGTCGTAATTCGAGTCAGCGATCCACGATCCACGCGTCTTGACAATCCGCCCTGCTGGCGGCGAACTTGACGCGTTGCGCCGCTGTATACAACTCAACGCGCTGCGACATGAATCGTTCGCCGTAATCTCGAACGGTTTCCCCCCTCACTGCGGCGCACTCTGCCGCGACGACTTCGCATCTCCCTGGAGAAACCACCATGGGTCTGTGGTCGACGAAGAGCATTTCCCACCTCCAGCAAGAGGCGGCGGCCGAAGGACAGCACACGCTGAAACGCGCACTGGGCGCGCTCAATCTCACAACGCTCGGCATTGGTGCAATCATCGGTGCCGGCATTTTCGTTTTAACCGGGACTGCAGCGGCCCAGTACGCCGGTCCGGCTGTCGTTTTGTCGTTCGTTGTCGCGGGCGTCGGCTGCCTCTTCGCGGGGCTGTGTTACGCCGAGTTCGCTGCGATGATCCCGATCGCCGGGAGTGCGTACACCTACGGGTATGCAACCCTTGGAGAGCTGGTCGCGTGGATCATCGGATGGGACCTGATCCTCGAGTATCTCTTCGGCGCGGCAACCGTCGCGGTTGGCTGGGCCGGCTACTTTGCCTCTTTCTTGTCTGAGCTCGGGCTCAAGCTGCCCCTCGCCTACACGCAAGCTCCGCTCAGCGTCGAGGGCACGCACCACTTGGTTCGATCGGTTCTCTGCATCGATCCAGCGACGAATCAGGCGATTGCTGTCGCAGCGGGACAGGTGTGCGACACCAGCCGATATGTGCTCACGCACGGTGTCATCAATATTCCCGCGATTGTCCTCATCGGCCTGATGTCGACGCTGCTCGTGATCGGCATCAAGGAGTCGGCCCGATTCAACAACTTCATCGTATTCCTGAAGCTGGCGATCGTTTTCCTCGTCATCATCTTCGGGTTCATGTTCATCAAGTCGGCCAACTGGCATCCCTTCATTCCGATCAACAACACGGGCGAATTCGGCCACTATGGTTGGACGGGAATCGTGCGCGCCGCCGGAGTCGTCTTCTTCGCCTACATCGGATTCGACGCCGTCTCGACGGCCGCGCAGGAAGCCAAGAATCCGCAGCGCGACATGCCAATCGGCATTCTCGCTTCGTTAGGCATCTGTACGGTGTTATACATCTTGATGGGGCTCGTCATGACCGGCTTGGCGAATTACACGGAGCTGAATGTTCCGCAGCCGGTCTTCATCGCAATCTCGAAGGCGCCTCAGCTGCGCTGGCTTGGCTTTTTCGTGAACATCGGAGCCATCGCCGGTCTCGCTTCCGTGGTGCTCGTCATGCTCATGGGCCAGCCGCGCATTTTCTTCTCGATGTCGCGCGACGGTTTGTTGCCCTCGGTCTTTGGCAAGGTGCACCCGAAATTCCAAACGCCGTACGTGACGACGATAGTCACTGGCATCGTGGCAGCCGCTGTCGCCGGTTTCTTCCCCATCGGTCTCCTCGGCGAATTGGTCTCCATCGGGACGCTGCTGGCCTTCGTCATTGTCTGCTTTGGCGTGATGGTCTTGCGCTACAAGCGGCCGAACATTCCACGCCCCTTCCGCACGCCGCTCGTGCCAGTGGTGCCAGCGCTCGGCATCCTCATCTGCGGTTACATGATGTACGGCCTGCCACGGGACACATGGATTCGGCTCATCGTGTGGATGGCGCTTGGACTCATCATCTACTTCCTCTATGGCGTCAAGCATTCGCGCGTGCGGGGTGACATCGATTCGATGAATACCGCCGCTGCGGCCGACTGACCGAAGCGAGGTTATCTTCAGGCGGCGCCCGGTATCCACCGGGCGCCGCTTTGTGTTCAGGAGCAGCGCCACCGTGCACCACACTGACCATCTTGTCATTCCGCCCGAGCGGCGGGCCGGCATTCAGCGGCTCGCGCGCGAGTTCGTGTCAGGGCGGCGCGTGGCGCTGTCGACGCACATGAACGCCGATGGCGACGGATGTGGCTCAGAGGCGGCTCTCGCGCGTCTCCTGGCGCAGCGTGGACTGCGGTGCCGAATCGTCAATCCGACGCCGTGGCCGGCGCTCTTCGACTTCCTGCTCGGTGACGACGTCGTCGACGAGACGGAGAAGGGAACCGCGGCGCTCAGCGGCATCGACCTGCTGCTCGTCGCCGACATCAGCGACGTGAAGCGGTTGGGGAACCTCACCGAAACGGTGCGACGCCTAACGGTTCCGAAGATCGTCATCGACCACCATGTCGCGTCCGACGATCCCGCGGGTAATATCGTGCTGACAGACACGACCGCGTGCGCGACGGGGGAGCTCGTTTATGACCTCGCGTGCGAGCTCGATCTCGACATCACGCCGGACATTGCGCGCGCACTGTACGCGGCGATACTGACGGACACGGGCGCGTTTCGGTACAGCAACACCACGCCGCGTAGCCATGTAATCGCCGCCGAGTTGCTGTCACGAGGGGTGGATCCCGAAGAGATGTACCAACGCGTTTATGCATCGGCGCCGGCGGGGCGCGTTCGTCTCCTCGCCGAAGTGCTCACGAGTCTTGGTGTCGACGAGCCCTGCGGTTTGTCCTGGCTCACGATGCAGGCGGGATCGCTCGAGCGGCACGGCGTTCGATCGGAGGATCTCGATGGCATCGTCGAGCATGCGCGCTCGATTGCGGGAACGCGCATGGCGATCTTTTTCCGGGATCTCGGCTACGGGAAGGTGAAGATCTCGTTCCGCAGCACGGGCGATGTCGACGTGAACAGGTTTGCGCGGCAGTTTGGTGGTGGTGGCCACGTCAAAGCGTCCGGCGCGCTCGTTGCCGGTACGCTCGACGAAGTTCGCGACCGTGTCGTGAGCGACGCCAAGAACTTCCTCGGCTGCAGCCGGTGAGGTCGCGGCGCTGATACCTTGTAACAATCCCGGTCTCGGTTTTTCGAATGCCTTCACTTCAGGAACGAATAGAATCCGCTCTGGCGCGCATTCGCGATCCGCGCAGCGGTGCAGACGTGCTGACGGCGGAAAAGGTGCGCGACATTGCGACGTCGACCGAGGGTCGCGTCCGCCTAACGCTGTTGCTCTCCGCGAGTGACGACCCAACGCTTGCCCGGGACATTCGTCAGGCGCTGGAAGGAGTGGACGGGGTGACCGAGGTGCGCGTCGACGTGCGGGACGCAGCCGCACCGGAGGCGACGCCAGCGAGGCCAGCCGCGTCGTCCAAACGCGCACTTCCAGTCATGGAATCACGACCCGCGGCGCCGAGGCCGTCGGCACCGACGCCGGTGGCATATCCCAACCTGGGCACCATCATCGCCGTTTCGAGCGGGAAGGGAGGCGTCGGCAAAACGACCGTTGCAACGAATCTCGCGGTCGCGCTTGCCGGGCAGGGCGCACGCGTCGGCCTCATGGATGCCGACATCTATGGTCCCAACGTGCCGCGCATGATGGGCGTTGACGAACCGCCCTCGGTGATCGACGAGAAGATCATTCCGCTCAACGCGCATGGCGTGAAGCTGATTAGCCTTGGTTTCTTGATCGAGAAAGACCAGCCAGCAATCTGGCGCGGTCCGATCATCATGAAGATCATCGGTCAGTTTCTCCGCGATGTCGCCTGGGGAGAGCTCGACTATTTCGTGGTCGACATGCCACCGGGCACCGGCGACGCACAGCTATCGTTGGTGCAGTCGACGAATGTGCATGGCGCGATCATCGTCACCACGCCGCAGGAGGTGTCGGTTGGCGATGCGCTGCGCGGTGCCAAAATGTTCCAGCGCGTGGACGTACCCGTGCTTGGCATCGTCGAGAACATGAGCTGGTTCGAGTGCCCGCACTGCGGCAAGCCTTCGGCATTGTTCGGTTCAGGCGGCGGTGAGCGACTTGCGTCGGCGCTGGAACTGCCGCTTCTGGGGCAAGTGCCGCTCTACCCGCGCGTTCTCGAAGCGGGAGATCAGGGGCAGCCGATCGTTGTCGCTGAGCCGGCGTCGTCGGCAGCCAAGGCACTCGTGAAGATCGCCGAGCGGGTGCGTGACGCTGTGCACGCGGGCACTCACTAGCGCGCGACGACGACCGAACACTGATGACGTCTACCGGCGTCGTCGAGCCCGCGAGCGTTCCGCTCGATCCGCGCGACGGGCTTGCGCCGGTTGGCGTTGCCGACGATCGCACGGCGGCGCACCTCGTTCATGATTCGTTAGGCAAGACGATCGCGCGCGTTGCGATTCCGGCAGTCGCCTCATCGCTACTGATGACGCTGTTCGCGTCAGTGGACGCGTTCTGGGTCGGCACGCGACTGGGCGCCGACGGTCTCGCCGCCGTGTCCACTTCGCTGTTCTGGATCTGGATGATGGTCGCACTGGCCGAAATGATCGGCGTGGGCCTAACGGCCGTTGCGGCGCGCCGTCATGGCGAAGGGCGCGGCGACATCGCCGCCGGGGTTTGCGGTGATGCGCTGCTGTTTACGGTGACGGTGGGGCTCGTGGTAACCATCCTTGGTCTCAGCGCACTGAATAGGCTCTTCGCGGTGATGCACACACCACCAGCGGTGACGTCGCTCGGCGGGCGATATCTCGGAACGTATCTGGCCGGCATTTCACTCATTTACGGATTCTTCGCGATCGACGCGACCTTCCGCGCATCCGGGGATACGCGAACGCCGTTTATCTTGCTCGTCGTGTCGGTTGCGGTGACGCTGGTCCTGGATCCGGCACTGATGCTTGGCTGGGGAGGATTCCCGCGGTTAGGCATCGCCGGCGCGGCGATATCCGGTGTCTGCACACGCGGCGTCACGTTCGTGCTCGGTGCGTACATCGCGATGCGCCGAGGACTGCTGAGGTTGCGTCGCCCGGACTGGGCATCGATCGCAGCGGTGTGCCGAGTGGGATTGCCAACGGCGGTCACTGGTATCGTGTTCAGTGTCATTTACATCGCGGTGACCCGCACCGCGACTCGTTTCGGCACGCCCGCGCTGGCGGCGCTCGGTATTGGCCATCGCGTCGAGAGCTGGTTGTTCATGGTGGGCGTTGGCTGCGGCGCGGCGACAGCGGCGATCGTGGGGCAGAATCTCGGCGCCGGGCAGGTGAAGCGAGCGGAGCGCGCGGGCTGGCTTGCTGTCGGGCTCTGCTCCGTGCTCGGACTCGCGGCATGCGTCGCCGATCTCCTCTACGCGCCAAGCCTCGCGAGGCTCTTCACCAACGATCCAGCGGTGATCGCCGAAGCCGCGCGGTATCTGAGGATCGCGGCCGTCTCTCAGCTCGGCATTTGCGCGGAGATCGTGCTCGAGGGCGCACTCGGCGGCGCGGGCGAAACACTGCCCCCGATGATCGCCTCCTCGACGTTTACGGCGTCACGCGTGCCACTGGTCCCGGTGATGGCGAATCGTTGGGGAAGCACGGGAATCTGGTGGGCGATCTCGCTCACGGCGATAGGGCGGGCGCTGAGCATGATCGGGCTCTGGCGATTAGGACGGTGGAAGCGCAAATCCGTGTGAATATGCGTCCGCTGATCACACTGCTCACGGACTTCGGCACCGCCGACGGCTACGTGGGCGAGATGAAGGGCGTACTGCTCAGTAGAGCACCCGACGCGAGGGTCGTCGACATCACGCACGAGATCCCCGCCCAGGATGTCGAGTTGGCGCGCCTAACGCTGGCGCGAGTCTGGCGGCGCTTTCCAGCGGACACTGTGCACCTCGTTGTCGTCGATCCGGGGGTTGGCACCGACCGCGAGGCGCTCGCTGTGAAAAGCGACGGCCGTTACCTCGTGGGCCCTGACAATGGCGTCCTTTCACCAGCGCTTCTCGTCCCGGGCGCGTGCGCGGTGACGCTCGAAGTTCCAGCGAGTGCCTCAGCGAGCTTTCACGGCCGCGATGTGTTTGCCCCTGCGGCGGCGTCGCTCGCGTCAGGAGCCAGCCTCGAGTCGCTCGGCACGCTAGCGAGGCAGCCGACCATTCGCCGGACTCCAGAGCCTCATCGAGTAGAGGACGGTGTGCTCGCGGGCGTGGTGATCTCCGTCGATCGATTTGGAAATGCGATCACGAACCTCGTCGCGCTTCGCGCGGGAACCGTCGAGGTCACCGGCGCGACGCTCCCCCTGCGGCGTACGTACGGCGACGTTCCGCTGGGAGCGCCGCTCGCCATTATCGGGTCGTCGGGTCTGATCGAGATCGCCGTGCGCGATGGAAGTGCCGCGCGGCAGCTCAACTTGGCGAGAGGCAGTCCAGTCGTCTTTCGCTCGGCCTGAACGCGACTCAGTTGTCGGCGCGATCGAGCTCGATACCGCCGAACGTTGTCTGGGCGCGAAGACGAAGATGGTACTTCGCGCGATCCCAGTTGTCGCTGTAATACGCGTCGCCGCGCTTCACAAGCCCTTGTTGATCAAAGGAGGCGAGAAACTTCTGCACCTCCATTCGAACGCCAACATCGCGCGGCACGCGGAGTGTGAGCTTGCCTAACGCGAGATTGGCGTCGACCGCCATGTCCTGCGACCATTGGCCGCCGAAGTCGAGCTCCACGCTGCCGACGCCGCCCTCGATGTGAACGAGCGAGGCGTTTGCATTGCCGAGGTTGCGCGCCTCGAAGCTCGCGGCGCCGACGTCCACCTCGAGTGAGCGCATACGATTGAGATTCGGGGTCGAGAAATCGAGAACGGTCTCGCTCGCACCCGAGTCCAGGCGCAACCCAAGGAGATTCAATCCACCCAAATCCAAGGACGCTTTCGTCGCGCCGAGCTCCAGTCCGAGATCGATCGGGACGGCGCGGGAGAGCGACAGCCTCATTTCGCCCTTCGACTTGTCGCTCAGGTCGTGACGGAAGCGCGGCGAGTCACCGCCTTCGATGCCCAGTGTCAAGCTGCGCGCGTCCGCATCGTAGCGGTGAATGGGCGTCGTGGTCGATTCGTCGTAACGCAGCGTCATCGAGTAGAGCACGGGCGCGTTCGTCGCGCCCACATCGATGCGCCCAGCACCATACTGCACGCGTACTTTGTGCTGAGCAGAATCGCGGAGCTGACGTGTCGATTCGACCGTGCGCCACGTCTGACCCGACGAGGAGTAGACAGGAACGAGCAGTGCGACGATTCCTGGGAGGTGAGCGAGCCGCACTTTACGAGGCGTCCTTCACCGCAGTAGCGGGACGGCGCGCGGCTGTCACGCCAGTGACCGGAGTCGGTGTTTGCCACGCAAGATCCTCTGGTGCCGGCCGGCGCGCTGCTGCCGAGCCAACCGGCCTGACGCCGAGCCGTTTGGTGCCTGCGCGCGAAAGCAGGGCGGCGCCAAGACCAACGGTGACCGCTACCCAGCTCACGGCCAACGCGATGCCACGCAGGATCGCGCCCGCAATCGGCTGCCAGTTGAAGATCGCGGCAAGCAGCCACAGGCCCATGTAGAGGACCAGACCCATGAAGAGCGCACGAAGGTGCGCGCTGCGCGGCGTGCCCGTGCCGGTTGCGTCGCTGCGAGACCAGACGCTGCCTGTCAGCCGCGCGACGGCGAGAAAGCCGAGCGCGAGCAGGCCAGCGAAGGCAATCACGTAGGCAACGACAGCAAAGGGTACGAGCAAGATGCCGAGCAACGTGAGAATCAGACCAACGACGAGCAGCGCGAGAACGGGAAGGGCCATGATCTCGCCGAGGACGCCCATCCAGAATGCTTTGGCGAAGCTTCCCTCCATCGCCTCGACCACACCATCCATGTTGGGCTCAGCGAAGATCAGAACGCCGAGTCCGATGATCACGAGGACGGCAAACCAGCCAAGCACCAGCTTGACCGACTGCCACGTAGTGAGTGGAGCGCTCTCCGCGGCGCGAACCGGCTCAGTTGCTGGAGCGCTGAGAGTGACTCTCTCACCGTCGATGCGACCGCCATCCAGAAGTACGCGACCGCCGATCGAGACCGCGTCCCCCGTAATGACGCCGCCGTTGTGAACGACAATGTCCCCGTTGATGACGTAAGCACTTCCATCGAGCCGCCCCGAGACGTCGAGCGATCCGTCGGCGACGGCGACGCGGCCATTTACCGGCGAGGACGTCGTAATGGCGCGAGGACCAACGGTGAAGCTGTCGGGAGGCGGCAAGCGACTCCCTTCGGGCCGCGCCCGCATTTGATCTATTTGTTTACGCAGACGAGCGCTGAGCTCTGGCTGCGCTTGTGATTGTGCCCCGGCCGGAG
>DATEGN010000024.1:0-26480 GCA_035280125.1 Gemmatimonadaceae bacterium
TGTTCACCGACTGAACGCGCGTACCCGGCTCCATGTGCGTGCCGGTGTACATCGCCATGGTGCGCGCGAACAGAGAATCGGTGGGTGGCGGTGGACCGCTGCGCTCTCCCTCGGCAATGACGGCTTGCACGGGCGTTCCTCGCGTGATCGAAAGCAATCCAACGAACGCGAGATAGCACACCACGATTCCGACGATCACAATGCCTAAGCGCTCGATGCGCTCGGCGAAGCTGTAGCTCCGTTCTGGTGGCATTCGAGCCCTCTGTTACACATACTCTGTGCCATGCCTGGAACTGAGTTTCGTGGCCCGGTGCTGCTCACCGGGGTTGGACGAGAGGGTCAGGTTGGAGAGACAGTTGCCCGCACGTTGGCCGAGCGAGGCGCAACGTTGCTGCTCGTCGATCGCAATCCCGATCAGTCACGCGACCGCGCGAACACTCTGACGAAAGCTGGCCTGAAGGCTTTCCCGTTCGGGTGCGATCTCGCTGACCAAGGCTCGGTCGCTGAGCTGGCGAACCGCATCCGCGGCGAGCACGGCGATCGTCTTGGCGCTCTGGTGCACGCCGCTGGTGGTTTTGCCATGAGCGGTCCGGTGGCCGACAGCGATGTCGACGTGTGGCATCGGATGATGAGCATCAATCTCACGACGGCGTTTCTCGTGACTCGTGCTTTTCTTCCGTTCGTTCGGGCGGCACGAGGTGCCATTGTTTACTTCGCTTCGGAAGCGGCACTCCCAGGTGCGAAGGTCGGAAACATCGCTGCGTATGCGGCGGCGAAGAGCGGTGTCGTCACGCTCATGCGTTCCGTTGCTCAAGAGGAACGCGATACAGGTGTGAGAGCGAATGCGCTCGCACCAACGTCGATTCGTACCAACGCGAACGTGAAGGCAATGGGTGAGAACGTTCGCTATGTCGAGCGCGATGAAGTGGCGCACGCAGTCGCATATCTGTGCAGTGATGACGCAAGCGCGATAACCGGCCAGCTGGTTGCACTGTCGTAAGGCTGGCGTGCGACTGCCTTGCCCGTCGCCCAGCGCCACTTCACTTTCCCAGCCATGAGCCTCGCCGCGCGGCGACGCGTCACGGCGCGCGTCGTTCTGCTCGATCGGTCGTTAGAGCGGCTTCCGCTTTTCCGACTCAGCGATTCCACGGACGATTCCGCCATCAGCTGCGCGGCGGACGACGGCGGACGTTGGCGCGTGCTTCCGAGTCCCGGTGATCGGCTTCCTGGTACGTTCGACCAGGACGTCTACGTCGAGCTGATGCATCGCTTCCATGAGGCCGGCGAGCCTGAGGACGGCGCGATCACCTTCACCTTACATGCATTCCTCCGTTCGATGGGACGTCAGGTCGATGGGCGCACGTACGAGCAGCTGCGCGGAGCGTTGACCCGTCTCGAGCGCACAACGCTCGAATCGACTGGCAGCTACTACAGCTCCACAGCAGGCAGAACGATCGAGGCGCGCTTTTCGATCCTGAGCTCGGTTGTGATCGAGCGACGTCGTATTGCGGATCGTGATCAGCTCGCTCTTTTCGAGGGCGCGACGACTGGAGAGCCCGGCGTCGCACGCGTTGTCGTCGCACCCCCAATTCGTGAGAATCTCGCCGGCCGGTTCACGTCCTCGCTTTCCGTCACGAGATATCTCGACCTCGCATCACCAGTGGCGCGCCGACTCTACCGTTTACTCGAGGTTGCCCGAGCCGATGGCGTGCTTACTTGGCGAGTCTCTCTGGATCGCCTGAAGGAGCTCCTGCCCCTTGTACAGCGATATCCGTCACACTTGCAACGAGTGCTTCAACCGGCCCATGAAATGCTAGAATCGGCCGGTGTAGTGCGGAGCGCGTCCGTTCGGCAGCAGCAGCGTGAGTGGTTCGTCGATTACGTCTTGGCGGCGCGAGGCGTCTAATTGGTTGGAGCTTGGCGCGAACAGGCTTCCTCGCGGCGGGTATGACGAGATCATGGCCACGAAGCTCGAACGAACAATTCGGCGAGAAATTACAATCGACGGCGAACAGTACACTGTTGCGATCTCGCCTGATGGACTGCGACTGACGAAGAAGCGATTTCGCTCCGGCGTAGAGATGTCGTGGAAGGCAATCTGGACTCAGGGCGACCACAGGGACGAGCCGCCCGTCGAAAGTGAGCACGGCTGACCCCGCTCGCTTTGGTCCGCTATAAATTTCTTCGTCCCCAAGCCGGGCACTCTTGATGTCACGGATGATCCGTTCCCGCAAATTTCTTCTAGCCAGCGTCGTCGGTCTGCCGCTCGTCGCTGGCGGATTCGTGCTGCAGTCGCGCGTCACGCGTGGCGGGCAAGCTCTCCTCGATCAAGTTCTGCAGCTCGTCAGCGACCGCTACGTCGATACGCTGGACGCCGGTCAGCTCTACGAGAAGGCATCCAGGGGCTTGGTAAAGGAGCTCAACGATCCTTACAGCGAGCTCTTGTCACCGAAGGAGCTGAAGGCCTTCACAACCAATACCGGCGGTCACTACGCCGGCATCGGCATGCAGATCGAGCCGCAGCAAGGTCAGATCGTGATCAGCAAGGTCTTCCCGAACACGCCAGCTGAGGCAGGCGGCGTTCGCGAGGGCGACCGAATCGTGCAGATCGATACCATTCACGTCGTCAACTGGACGACACAACAAGCGCAGGATGCGCTAATGGGCCCGGCCGGAACAAAGGTCGTCGTCAAGTTCGCTCGTCCGGCCGTGACTTCTCCCATCGAAGTACACTTTACGCGCGCGGTCATCCACGTTCCTGCCGTTCGATACCAGATCACCTTCGGCGCGAATGGCGAGAAAGTCGGCTACATCCCACTCGATCGCTTCAATGAAACGGCAGCGCAGGAAGTCCAGGACGCCGTACGCGCACTGCAGAAGCAGAACGTGCGCGGGATCGTCCTCGACTTCCGTGGAAATCCCGGCGGCATTCTCGATCAGAGCCTCGTCATCAGCAACCTGTTCCTAAAGGACGGACAGGAGATTGCTTCGATTCGCGCTCGGAATGGGGACACGCAGCCGTACGTGGCCCATGGCAACGCTGCGGTGCCGGCCACGCCGCTCATCGTGCTCACCGACGAGTACACAGCCTCGGCGTCCGAAATCGTTGCTGGCGCGCTTCAGGACCACGACCGCGCACTGATCGTCGGTCAGACCAGCTTCGGTAAGGGTCTGGTGCAGTCGGTCTTCAATCTCGACGGCGGCTATGCGCTGAAGCTGACGACGGCGAAGTGGTATACGCCGAGCGGACGTTCAATTCAGAAAGAGCGCAAGTTCGAGAATGGTCATTTTGTAGAGCAGGAGCCGGATACCACGGCGGAGACCGAGAGTGTCAAGAAGAATCGGCCGGCGTACAAGTCGGACGCGGGCCGGCTCATCTACGGCGGCGGCGGCATCACGCCTGACGTCATCGTTCCCGATGACACGCTGACGTCCGCGGAGCAGCGCTTGGCCAAATCGCTCGCGGCCAAGCAGCAGGATTTCTACACGACCTACTACGACTACTCGCTCGAGCTCTCGAAGACGGCGAACAAGGACTTCATGGTTCAGCCGCAGTGGCGAGAAGAGTTGCTTCGTCGGCTGCAGGCGAAGGGCGTGACGATCGATCGCAAGGACTACGACGCGTCGGCGCGGTATGTCGATCGCCTGCTCGAGCAGCGCGTGGCGCGGTTCGCCTTTGGGGATTCGGCCGCGAAGCGACGTGATCTCCCGTACGACGCGCCCCTCCGCAAGGCAATCGACTTGCTCGATAAGGGTACCACGCAAAAGGAGTTGTTCGCGCTCGCCTCAGCTGAAGCGGCACGCATGCCTTCGGTCCAGGCGAAGCGGCGCTAGATGAGCACCTGATCTAGATTCGGGGCATGCATCCACGCCTGCCCCAGCAGAGATCGATAAGGGCCGCCGCCCTCACCGGGTCGGCGGCCTTTGTTTTGTTCATCGGCGGCGCCGCTCGCTCGAAACCTAACGAACCGAACGAGCCGCATCTTCGCAATATCCGACAGCTCACCTTCGGTGGTCAGAACGCCGAGGCGTACTTCAGCCAGGACGGAACGCATCTGATCTTTCAGTCGACGCGAGAGGGTCGGAGCTGCGATCAGCAGTTCATCATGAACGTCGACGGCACGAACGTTCGACGTATTTCTACAGGGAGTGGAAAGACGACCTGTGGATTTTTCTTCGCAGGTGACCAGCGCGTCTTCTTCGCGTCGACCCATGCGGTCGACACGGCCTGCCCGCCGCGTCCGGATCCATCCAAAGGTTACGTGTGGGGTCTCGACCCGTACGACATCTACACCGAAAATGCCGACGGCTCGAATCTCCAGCGCCTGACGCGGTATGGCGTCTACACAGCCGAGGGCACGCTTTCCCCCGATGGAAAGACGATTGTCTTCACATCGCTGAAGGATGGAGATCTCGACATTTACACCATGAGCACGGACGGCTCGAACGTCAGGCGTTTGACGAACACGCCAGGCTACGATGGTGGGCCGTTCTTCTCGCCTGATGGAAAGCACATCGTTTATCGTGCGTGGCACCCCACGGATACGGCGCTGGCGAACTACCGCGAGCTTCTCAGCCAGCGCCTGGTGCGCCCGAATCGGATGGAGATCTGGACCATGGACGCGGACGGCGCGAACCAGCATCAGATCACGAGTCTGGGCGGCGCAAACTTCGCACCGTATTACACGCCCGACGGTAAGCGGATCATTTTTTCCTCCAATTACAAGAACCCCCACAGCCGGAATTTTGACCTCTATCTCGTGAACATCGATGGTACGGGGCTCGAGCAGGTGACAAACCATCCCGAGTTCGATGGTTTCCCGATGTTCAGTCCCGACGGCAAGAAGCTCGTCTGGGCGGCGAATCGAAGTGGCGCTTCGGTCGACCAGTTGAACATTTACAGCGCGGATTGGCAGCCCTAGCCGTTAGGCAGAGCGGTTAGTTCGCGCCGGCAATGTTATTGGTGGGCAACACGTCGAGGATTGCTCGTCAGGATGCGACGGCGTGCATCCGATCCGCGCTGTCGAGATTCTCCGCGAGATGCCGCGAGCTTCGAGTTCCGACCAATGCGCAAGTGACCCCAGGAAGAGATCGCACGAACGCGATGGCACGCTGCGCGTCGGTCTTCTGACCCGGAAACAGCTCTCGGACCGACGGCGGCAGATCCTTCGCGAGCTGCGCCTGCATGAGGGATGCGCTGGCAACCACAGTCAGGCCAAGCGATTTGGCTGCCTCCAGTGCAGGCACGAGCGTCCGCTTTTTTCCGATTTCCTGCGTCGGTTCACGGAACGCCTCCGGCATCGCAAGATTGACCGGCATCTGCACTGCGCGGAAATGATGGCCCTCACCCGCGACCTCACGCGCGATGGCCAGCAAGTCCTCTAAGGACTGGTGTGTCTTCGAGCTGGGTAATACGCGAAGGGCTTGCCAGGTGGCGCATCCGTACGCGCGGATCTCACCTCGAGTCACCGAATCCTCGAGCACCATGAATGCAGCGCGTAATCGCTCGCGCAATGACGCCGGTGTCACCGCAGCGAGCTGCTGCTCGGGATTGTGCAGGTAATAGAGGTCGATGATCTCCACGCCGAGGTTTCTTCGGCTGCGCTCGATCGAATACCGGATGAACCCGGGAGAGATCGAATGGCCACCGGCGACGATGTCGTCGGGCGTCAGTATCTGTGGGTCGAAGAACTCGCGCTTGAGATATGCTCGATACTCCTCGCGCGACTCCGGAGGTTTGTCCTCGAGCGGGAGAAAGCCGCCTTTTGTGCAAACGACCAGCGCCTCACGCGGTGTCCCTTGCTGAAGTAAACGCTGAATCGCGGCACCTACCGCCCGCTCCGAACGCTGGCAGCGATAGTTGACCGCCGTGTCGATGAGATTCACGCCGGATCCAATTGCCGTTGCGACGGCATCCTCGTAGTTCGCGTCGTCCTCCTCGCTGCATTCGCCGAGGTAAGTACCGATGCCAATCGAGGAGATCAGATCGCCGCCTGCGGCCCGTCGATAGAAGTCCGGCGCGTAGCGTTCCGCAAAGCGCGCGGCGTACGCCTCCGTCGCAGTGACGGCAGCTCCGTCGCCATTGCTTTGCGTCGCCTCGTACATCGGCGACTCGGCACCCGCCGCAGCTTTCTTTCGCATTCGCTCGCACCTTATCCCTTGCCTGAAAGCGAGGCAAGACCTGGTCTGTCACGTCTTAAACACCTCGCAGACAGGCATCACGTTTCCGAGACCCACCGCAACTCGTCCCTGAGCTCGGTGGGCCGCTGATCGATATCTTCGGTAGTGTGACTGGGACCACAGCGTTAGATTTGCTCACTCTTGGGCGCGTTCCAGGGATTCCTGTGACGCGAGCAGATCTCCTTCCGTAGCAGATCGCGAGAGCAATGACGCCGCGCGATCTAGGGTTTACCAGCACGTGGAGTTTCGGATGCCAGGGTTCGGGGAGTTGGCCGCTCGATGGTGGATGCCAATCGTATTCATCGTCATCGCTGGCCACATAACCAACGTCTGCGTAACGCTTTTCCTCCATCGAGCGCAGACACATCGAGGCGTGCGGCTCCATTACATCGCAGCCCTTCCCATGCGACTCTGGCTCTGGCTCACCACGGCCATCGTCACGAAAGAATGGGTCGCCTGCCACCGCAAGCATCACGCGTTCGCTGATCGAGAGGGCGATCCGCACAGCCCCCTCCTCGAGGGGCTCAGAAACATCCTCCTCAAGGGCGCCTTCTACTATCGCAAGGCCGTGCGCCAGCCGGGCATCCTCGAGAAATATGGCAAGGGCACACCTAACGACTGGCTCGAGCGCCACCTGCTCACGCGTCTCAATTGGCTCGGCATCCTGGTGATGCTGGTCATCGACATCTATCTGTTCGGCTTCTTCGTTGGGCCGCTCGTGTGGGGTGTTCAGATGCTCTGGATCCCCTTCTGGGCCGCCGGCGTCGTGAACGGGATCGGTCACGCACTGGGCTACCGAAACTTCCAGGTGAAGGACGAGAGCCGGAACATCACCCCGATCGCCATTTGGCTCGGCGGCGAGGAGCTGCATAACAATCACCATGCGGATCCGAAGTCAGCTCGATTCGCCGCCAAGTGGTACGAGTTCGATATCGGCTGGATCTACATCCGGCTGCTCCAGTTCGTCCGATTAGCGAAGGTGGAGTATGCCCGAGGATCGGCGACACGAAATACACAGCCGGAGCTCGAGACGGCGGGCTGACGGAGGGCTGCGTTCAGAACATTGCGGGCCGGTCGCTTGCGCGGCCGGCCCTTTTTGCGCTCCGAAGACACCTAACTCCCTCATTAACTTTCCTTGGGAAGACAGCAAGGTGTAGACATGCCAGATGTGAAGTGCAGCCGCTGCGGACAGCTGAAGCCGGGGTTCGAGCGGCCACCGTTTCCGGGGGCAATCGGCGCGCGCATTCTCGCTGAGATCTGCCAGGACTGCTGGGGACAATGGACGCGCCAGCAGATGATGCTGATCAATCACTACGGATTGAATCTGATGGACCCGCAGGCGAGGAGTTTCCTCACGAAGAACATGGAGGCCTTTCTCTTCAAGACCGGTGGCGAGGAGGACGTCGATACGACGAAGAAAGGCACGATCTCGTGGTGAAACATGAGCGGCGCGGGCAAATGGAATGGTCGGGTCGTTCGAACGTCGGTCGGGCCATTCTCGCAGTAGTGGTTACTGCCTGCGTCTCGACAAATCCGACACCGAGCGCTGCACCCGCACCCGCACCACCACCTCTCCGCAGCGCGGCGCCTCGATACGCAGGATGGTCTGATTCGGTCCTGGCCTCGCTTTCACTTCGCGACAAAGCCGCGCAGCTCGTTTGGCCAATGGTCTTTGGCGACTTCGCTTCGACCTCCAGCGCCAGCTGGGCACGGACGCAGGCGTTTCTCACCACGGAACATGTCGGTGGGATCATCATGTCCGTCGGCGGGCCGATGGAGATCGCCGAGAAGATCAATGCAATGCAACGCCTCTCCGCGGTTCCGCTCCTGGTCGGAGCCGACCTCGAATTCGGTGCCGGTTATCGAGCGCGCGGTGGCTACTTCCTGCCTAACGCGATCGACCTCGGTGGTGCGACGATATTCCCACCCGAGATGGGCATCGGCGCGACTCGCGACACGTCGCTGGCGTACGAGCAGGGACGAATAACGGCCGTTGAAGGGCGCGCGCTAGGCATTCACGTCGCGTTTGCGCCGATCCTGGACGTCAACAACAATCCGGCGAATCCGGTTATCGGCGTCCGCTCCTTCGGCGAAGACCAGCGGCTCGACGCCGCACTCGGCGCGGCGATGATTCGTGGTCTTCAGGAGCACGGTATGATCGCGACGGGGAAGCATTTCCCCGGTCATGGCGACACGGACCAGAACTCCCACCTGACGCTGCCGACAATAACGGTCTCGCGAGCGCGTCTCGACTCGGTGGAGCTGGTCCCATTTCGTAATGCGATCGCTGCTGGCATTGGAGCAATAATGACGGCGCATATCGCCCTGCCGTCGATACTGGGTGATAGCAGCACGCCCGCAACGCTGTCGCCGCGCATCATGACCGACCTGCTGCGCCATGAGCTTGGGTTCCGCGGTCTGCTCATCACTGACGCAATGGACATGAATGGCGTGCTCGCGAACCTTCGCCCCGGCCGAAGTGGTCAGGTCATGACGGGAGCCTACGGCACGATTCAGAGCATCGGTCTCGCTGAAGCGTGCAAGCGGGCACTCGAAGCGGGCGCGGACGTGTTGCTGATGCCATCGGATGTGCCGGCCGCAATCGACGCCGTAGTCGCCGGCGTGCAGGAAGGCCGCTTCACCGTTGCTCGCCTGGATTCGTCGGTCCGCCGCCTTCTCGATGCGAAGGAGCAACTCGGCCTGAATCGCAATCGCCTCGTCGATCTCGATTCCGTCCAAGCAATCGTGGGTGATTCAAACAATCTCAACGTGGCTCGTCGCGCCGCGGAATTGTCGATTACGCTCGCGAAGGACTCGCTGCATCTGGTACCGCTCGCGCGCGGTTCTGCCAGTGCGCAACGAGTGCTTGCCATAACTCTGGCAACTCGCAGCGATCTCGGTGCGAATGTCACCTTTCTCTCCGAGATGCGTCGAGGATTGACGAGTGGCGTCCGGTTGCGGACCGAATACTTGAATCCGGACGACGCCGGAACGAACTACGCGCGCCTGCTCGCCGCGTCAGATTCCACGGATCTCGTTCTACTCTGCTCGTATTTGGCGCCGATTTACAGCTCCGCTTCGGCAGCAGCGGCTGCTCCCGTGCTCGATTTCATGCGAGCGATAGCTCGCCGCAACGGGCGCGTCATCCTCGTGAACTTCGGGAACCCCTATTTGTACCAGCAGGTGCCGGGCGTTCCGGCGTACCTGATCGCGTGGGGAGGCTTTCCCGTCTCACAGCGCGCGGCAGCTCAGGCGCTTCTTGGCGTAAACGCCATAGCCGGTCGGCTTCCGATCAGCATTCCGCCGCTTCTGCCATTTGGTGCGGGCGAGATGAGGCCCGCGATACCGGCGCCGTCGGCGCCGGCAGTCAGTCGGCCCTAACGCGTCGCTGGCGCTTGCCCTGCCACTCGAGTAGTGCTCGGGCCAGCGCGGCATTGTCTGCGGCCATTCGGTACAGCTCTCCTACCTCGGGAGCGCGATCATCGCCAGCGAATTCGGCCACCAGCGGTGGCACGTGGCCGCTGCGTCGCTCTTCACTCGCACGGCGCTCGACATAGACGCGGACGCGACTCCGTCCCACTTCGCTCCCATCCTCAGCGGTGTCGTCGTCGGTGCGCATGACATCGATCGCAACGTAACCGGCGCCTGGTAGCTCGCGGCGATACACTCGCGTCGGGACCTGAATGCTTTCGGTGGAGATTCCCATCGACAACTCCTCGATCATTCTTCTGCAGCCAGCGCGCGATCGATCGCTCGTGACGTATTGCTGCGCTCGAGTGCTTCACCCCACAGATCGCCAACCTCATCGAGACGTCGTGTCATCGTGGCGATCGTGAAGTCCTCAATTCGCAACTTTCGGTTCAGATCGTTCCATCGAAGCGGCGCCGACACCGGCGCCCCCGGACGCTCGCGCACAGAGTACGCACTGGCGACGCTCTTGCCGCGTGCGTTCTGTTTAGCATCTACATAAATCGTTCCCTTGGGACGTCTTTGCAGACTCCGCTCCACTGTTGCCACGGAGGGGTGCTTCGCAGCCACGCGCGCCGCGATCGCTTCTGCTAGAGCGGCTGAGCGAGCATAGCTCGTGCGCGGCGGTAGCGGCAAGACGATGTGGAGCCCGCGAGAGCCCGATGTCTTGAGAGCGGCGTGCAAATTCAGAGCCTCGAGCTCGCCTCGAATTCGTTCCGCGAGCTCTACGACGCGCGCGAACGGAACGCCTTTGCCAGGATCGAGGTCAATCGTACTGTAGTCAGCGAATTCGATTGTTGGCAAGCGCGACTGCCACGGATGCACGGCAATCGTTCCGAGCTGTACCGTATGCAGCAGCGTCAGTAAATCGCCACCGATGATTCGCTTCGCCCGCTTGCCGTCCTCCGTCTCAACTTCGGCAACGCGAACGCCTTTCGGATACGTGCCCGCATTCTGCTGGAAGAACGACGGTCCGCCAATCCCGTTAGGGTAACGCTTCAGTATCAGAGGGCGGCCTTTGAGAATCGGGAGGAGTACGGAGGCGACGAACGCGTAATAGCGCATCAGGTCGCCCTTCGTGATCCCGGAGTCCTTGAAGAAGACCTTGTCGAGGCTCGAGACCCGCAGCGATTTGCGCGCGTCGAATTTCAGTGTGCCCTCACCGGTCTCGCGTTGCAGGCTGTCGAGCTGAACGGTGATCGAGGACTGTTTGCGAGTCGTCTTCACCTGGCGCTTCGAGGTGGCGTTCATTCGTCGACCGTTAGGCGATCGTGAGACGACCCCTAGAATGATGAACGCCCCGATTTGTCGGGGCGCTCATCGTTCTCGACCGTCGTGCAGAACCTCGGATGGACGTTACGCCTTCGTGACGTCAGAAGCCTGGGGACCCTTCTGCCCTTGGACAATCTCGAACTCGACGTGATCGCCTTCAGCGAGTGACTTGAAGCCGCTTCCCTGAATGGCGCTGAAGTGGACAAAGACATCCGGCCCACCCTCTCGCGAGATGAAGCCGTAGCCTTTGGCGTCATTGAACCACTTCACCGTACCTTGGAGACGTGCCATTGAACCGTACCTCTTCGAGCTGTGTTCCGATCCTCTTCCTCGCGACTCGAGCGTCCACTCTCACAGCAGGGCCGCGTCCATTGCCACCGGGACCGGCTCGGGGCTGGACTGAAGGGGCGCGGGGCAAGTTTTGTGCAAGACGCTAACGGCGACCTACGCCTCTCGCAGAATAGAGACTGCGACAGGAGCGGAAGGTAAACATTAGAAAGCGTCCGGTGAGGAGTCGCCGAGTATTCGGTCGGCGGTGGGTTCGACGAGGCTCCGCGCACTCGGCGCAGCGCGCTCGCGGGAATTTCAGGCAGCCCCGGCGATGTAACGCGCCAAGCGACCACACGTGCGGCAGCGCAGCGTGACCTGGCAACGGGGAGGAGGAGGGAAGTCGTTTGGGGTGCGTTCGATCTGCCCGGAACAGGAAGGACAACTGAGCGGCGAACCTGTGCGGTCGCTCGCGATCAGGTGAAGGGCCTGTGCCGGATTGAACGTCGCCGGTCTCGGCTTGCGCATATGTACTACCTCGCGACAGCTAAGCAATCCCGGAATGCCTGGCGCCGGTTCGCCTTGTGAATGCTAACCCCCTAATTCCCTAATCCCAAGTGCAGTATAAAGATAACACTTCGATGAGGGTTTTGGTCACATCGCTCGACTTTTGGTCAATTGCGCGTGAGCCACATGCCCGTATACCCCCTCGACCGGTTGCGGTGCCCAAGGGCACTCACACATCCCGGAGTCCACACCGTGCGTCGCGACTCCTAATGCTTTGTACGTGGCGCACGACGAATGGTTCCCATAGACGGGACCGGTGCGCGCTTGGGTATGAGACCGGCGAGCGCCCTCGACGGGCGGCGATGGATGAGCCGGTTTGTCGTTAGGCGGGATGAGCGTTTGTCAGCCCACGTACACGATGTCGCCGTCTGCGGCGATCCCAAGCTCTTGCTGCGTGCCGCAGACGCCGCAGACTTTCAGTGCTTGCCACGTCACCTTGAGCGTTTCCTGCTGCGATTTGCTCGCGGGCGTGATCGAGACGCGCTTGTAGCTGTATTCGCCGCAGTGCTCGCAGGCGTGCGCCTTCGCGATGCGTTCGGCACGCTCACGTGTGATCTTGGCCAAGCTGTCACTCCTCTGTCCCGCCCGTGCTATCGCTCGGTCGGCGGTTCGGGAAGTTGAACCGGCGTATCGGACCCACGAACCGCGACGGTGGGCCGCGTCGACGGATAACTCGCCGATGAACCCGATACCGGGCCCGAGTTTCTGCGAACCGGCGGCGAGCTTTCGACGTTGGTTCCTGCCCTGTTCAGCATCTCCCGAAGCGCACCCACTGCACCCATTACGCCGGTCGCTTCTGCTGGAAGGAAAACGGTTGATCCCTTCCCCTCAGCCAACTTCGGCAGTGCCTCAAAATACTTGAGGCCGAGCAGGTAGACGGCAGCTTGACCGTCCGGAAGAGATTCCGCGACTTTGCGAATCGCTTCTGCTTCAGCATTGGCAAGGGCCAGTCGTGCCTCCGCCATTCCTTGTGCGCGAAGAATCGCCGCCTCCTTCTCACCTTCGGCTTTGCGGACTTGGGCCTCCCGCTGGCCTTCGGACTCGAGGATGGCCGCCCGCTTTCCAGCTTCCGCGTTGGTGACCGCCGCGCGACGCTCGCGTTCGGCGCGCATCTGCAGCTCCATTGACTGCTGAATGTCTCGGGGCGGTTCGATTGCCTGGAGCTCAACGCGAGTGACGTCTACTCCCCAGCTCACTGCCGCTTCCTCTATCACATCTCGCATCCGCTTATTGATCATGTCACGGCTCGCGAGCGTCTGATCGAGCTCAATGTCGCCGACAATGTTACGCAGCGTCGTTCGCGTCAGCGTTTCCAGCGCGTACGGAAGGTTCTGGATCGAGTAGGTCGCCTTTTGCGGATCAGCCACTCGGTAGTAGAGCACAGCGTCGATGTCGATTGTGACATTGTCCTTCGTGATCACGGGCTGGCTCGGAAAGTTGAGCACCTGCTCGCGGAGGTCGATGCGCGATGTCGTTCGTGATGCAATTCTCTTCTGGCCAGAGACGTCGGCTTCGAGAAAGCGCACGTCGATGGACTTGGGACGCTCGATGAAGGGGATAAGAATGTTGAACCCAGATCGCCCGAGCCGGTGAAAGCGGCCCAATCGCTCGATCACCATGACCTCGGCTTGGCCGATGATCTTGAACGAGCTGGTGAAGAGAAAAACTCCGAAGAGCGCGATAATCAGGAGGAACAAGAGGCCGATCGTCGTCATAGCTGCTCCAAGTGGACCCGCGATGATTGTACGGGTGAAATCGAGACGAGGCAACGAGCGACGTGTCGCTCAGTCGGCTGACAAATCGGAAAGGTTGTCCAGGTGTGACATTCGTGAGCTTCAGCGCCTTACGGATGTGCCTGATTCTTGCTATCGTCGAAATGGTTTTTCTATCAACGACTCCGAGGAGAGCCTCTATGGCGACCAGGGCCAGGAAGTCGCGCGGGAAGTCTGGCAGGACCGCTTCAACACGAAGCGGTAGCAAGAAGAAATCGAAGAGCACGAAGTCTCGCGGTCGGTCCGCAGCCGCAGCAAGTGCCGCGAGCAACGCGCGGAGTGCATCCACGGCACGTCCGGCTGCCTCGGCGAAAAGAGGTGCCTCGAGCGCGAAGCGCAGTGCAGCGACGACGTCTTCTCGTAAGGCAGCGACGCGCAAGTCGTCGAAGGTGCCGGCGCCAATTGCGCGTGTCACACGAGTGGCGCAAGAGGTAGCGAAGGAGGCCGGGTCTGCGGTGGTCGCCGGAATGGAAGCGATCAAGGACCTGGGCAGCAGCGTCGTAGAGCGCGTGACCGGCTGATTTGCTCAGATGTGGACACCGAGGGGCGCCTTCAGGGCGCCCTTCGTTTTACTGTGCTCTAATCATGCTCGTCGCTCGCGACGCTGGAGTGCAGTGCCCATCAAGCCAGTCGGCGACGAGCTCGAACACGTGGTCTCGTCCGTAGTCGACGGTGATCACGTGGCCAGCTCCAGTCACCCACACAAGCTTCTTGTCCGCGGCGCCAATGTGATCGAACGCCCGCTGCGCCGCATCGGGTGGAATCCGGTTGTCTTCCCGCGACTGGATCATCAAGGTCGGGGATTTTATTCGCGGGAGCGCACGAGTGGCTCGAGCGACCGTCGTGCGCAACGCGCGCAACGCGGCCGGAGTGAAGATGCCGTACGCCAGGCTGCGAGCGGCCTCGTTCTCGTCGCGAATGGACCGCCGAGCTGCCGGATCGAGAGCGCGAACGTATGGCACCGCGAAGGCCCACAAAGGTGCGAGGCGAGCGGCTAAAGCGATCCTCGCCGGCATGGCGAGATACGGGGCGAGTAACACGGCGGCTGGAATGGAGTGCTCTTCCGCAAGCAGCTGCGCCGCGAGTGCGCCGCCCATCGAGAGCCCTGCTATCGATACCCACGTATGCTCGCCACTGAGCTCTCGATAGGCGTCGCGTATCGTTTCCATCCACTGACCGGCGCGAACATTAGAGAATGCGCGTGGCGTTCGTCCGTGACCGGGCAGCAATGGAGCACGCACGTGATAACCGCGGGCCCACAAGTAATCAGCGATGTAGCGAAGCGTCTGGGGCGTGTCGCCACCGCCGTGAATCAGCAGCACTGCTGGTGCGTCTGCGCCGCGTGCGAGCTCGAAATCCCGCGCGCCAACAATGATTCCCTCGGTATCAAGCGGCAGTCGCTTGAGTGTATCGCGACCCAACCTCAACGCGGCACGCCGCGTCAGTGCGGCGACGGTCACAAGCACTGCAATCGCGAAGGTCGAGAGGAGCAAAGCCAGCATCTTGCGAACGGGCGCCGAGTGGATGACGTGCGCAGGACGAACTCCGTGCGCTCGAAGACACCGCGCGAATTATAGACGTGAAACAAAACGGGGCGAGGACTTGCGTCCTCGCCCTGAGTGACCCCGCTGACGAGATGATCTATTGGAAGGTTTGCTCGGCGCGGTCTCCGAAGGTTGCGATGAGCAACTCGCTATCGGAGGTCACGTCGACACGCTCTGCCAGTTGCGTGGGCGGCGCGATGATGAGCGTGCTTCCTTTGCGCTCGACGAGCCCTTCGCCGGTGAGGCGACTCAGAACGAGCGATACGGACTCTCGCGTCGCCCCGACGAGCTCACACAACAGACGATAACGCGCAGTGCACAGCACGATCTTGCCGTCTTCACGGGTGAACGTCGCGTTATTCGCCATGCGCAGCAGCGTCGACACCATGCGCTGCTCGACACTCAACGTCGTGAGCTCACGAAGCTTGTCGAGGAGCGCCGCGCGCTCTGCCATCAATTGCGACACGAGTCCCAGTGCGTGTTGCGGCTGCTCACGCACGAACGCTCGAAAGCGCGTTGCGCTCAGGAAGAGCGTTTCGCTCTCGTCGTCGGCGCGCGCGTCCGTAGCGTACTTCGCGTTCGGAGCTAAACCCTCGGACCCGAAGGACTCACCGGGCGTCGCGATCCATGGCACGAAGCCGCGGCCCGCACGCACACGACTGCGCAGCACGACGCGCCCTCGGGTGACGACGAATACGCCGTCTGCGGCAGTGCCGCGCTGATAGATTGCGAAGCCTGCCGGCCATGATGCCCGCGCGGCGTAACCACCGAGTGCCTCGCGTTCCTGCGTAGACAATCGCGCAGGCCCCCCCGTCAACGTCTCACCCACGACCACCCTCGCTTCCGGCCGACGGTATTGCAGGTTGCAATGTCTGGGCCGCTCTTGACAGGCTGACGTTTCCATCCTGTTTTTGCAGGGTGCGCATACCCCGCGCATGAGGCCGCACCGACATCGACAATGAAGTCGATGTCCGTCGATTGCGTGTTGCGCGCCGGGAGGATCTCGAAGCTCATGACGTTCGGCGCGCCCGAGAGCGGAACATCGGACAACGTGCGCATCCCGTCGATTGTCATACTCGGCGCAGATGCGCTTCTTGCGGCGCGTCCGGCAACGCCAATCCAACTCGCGCATGCGTGCATGCAGGTTGGCTATCACACCGTCGTGCCGGCGAGTTGGGGAGACGAGCTCATCGCCGCAGCTTCGCTCCGTGCCTTACGACATCACGGACATCTTCCCGCAATTCAATGCAGTTGTCCGCACGTTGCCGACCGATTGCTTTCCGCCGGCACAGACCTGCGACCGTTTCTTCTTTCGCTGGTTTCTCCACCAGTCGCACTCGCGCGTTATTTGAGGGCAGTGCATTCACCTCAGAAGTTGCACATCACGTACGTTGGCCAATGTCCGGGCGCGAAAGACGAATCCATTGACGCGCGACTCACGCCGGACGATCTGCTCGGAATCTTTGCCGACCATCACGTTGCGATCGAGCAGCAGCCCGACTACTTCGATTCGGTCATTCCTCCAGATCGTCGTCGTTATCGGTCGCAGCCCGGCGGGCTGCCGATAGCGGAGATGCTCTGGTCGGCCGATGGTAACGGAAGCGTCGCGGCACGATCGCTGGTCGAGATCTTCGGTGACGAGCTGCCGGTCGAGTTGGCGCAGCATCTTCTCGCGGGAAAACCGGCACTCATCGATGTTGCTCCCGCGTTAGGCTGCGTCTGCAGTGGTGCCGCCGACAACGTCGATCCGCTGCGCGCGCGCGCGCGCATTAGCGAGCTCGAGCCGCCACGCGCCAGCCATCCGATTCTCGACGAGACCATTGTCGCCGAAACGGCAGTGTCGGTGCCCGTTGCTGCGCGCAGCGCGATCGACCTGGTTTCCGCGTCAACCGCCCCGGTGGGCGTCGTGGCGGAGCTCAGCGCGCCTAACGCGCCAGCTCCATTCGGTGACGAGGAGAGCGCGGGAATTCCAACCCTTTCGCGACGTGAGATCGAATCGGTTCTTTCGGACCATCCCATGCATGGCAGCCGTCGATACTCGCCGGCACGGGGTGTCGCGCGACTGAGCAGCGTTGGGCTACCGACGGCTCGCGCTGCGGATGGCCGCCAGTTGCCGCGCACCTACGTTGCGCGCCGACGATCACCAACGCGTCTCAACCGGACGACTCCGCCTGACGCGGCAGCTCCGATTGCATCGACCGCGGAGCTGCCGCGCGCAACCGACGCGTCATCACTGGCTGCGCAACACGAGCCGGCGCGATCGGCGGCGCCGACGGTCGATTCACCGGCGACGAACATGGCCGAACCAGTCGCGCCGATCGCCTCGCCCATCGAGATGCCACCGACGAGTGTCACGGAGCCCCCCGCGGCGCGCCGGTCAGCGCCGGTGCGGCACGTCGATGAGGAACGCGACAATAATTCCAGATTCGCCGAGCGAACGGTGGCACTGCCGGTCACACGTCAATCGGACGGACGCCCGCGCGAGGAGATCCTGCCGAAGCAAGCAGGAGACCGGCCTGTTATGCAATTGCTAACGCTCGGTCTCCTGATCTCCATGATCGTGCTCGTCAGCGTGACGGTCGGCGTTCTTGTTGGCCGTTGGATGACGCAGCGCTGATCGCTCGCCGCGCCTCGGCGAGCGCGCGTGTCGCCTCATCGAAGCGCGCGGCGAGATCGGCGATTTCGCGCTTTGCGAGCGCCCGGTCACCACGTCGGATCGCCTCGTTCACAGTTGGAAGAGCCATGTTCGCGTAGCCGTTGTCCTCGTCCGCGACGTAGATGATGTTGCGAAACCAAGGTCGGCTACGCAGTCCCTCCGGCCGCGTCAGTGCGCGCTCCACTCGCATCAGCGCGCGATTGGTCTCCTCCAGCGCGTCCTTTCCCGCTGTCCCAGCGGCCAAGGCTGCATTGCGGGCGCTCGAGAAGCCGACGGCCATCTCCTCCATGTGATCGATCGCTGCACGAAGAGGCTCGGTCGGTGACGTGTCGTCCCATTTTCGCTCGGAAAATGCACGATCGATCCTGGTGAGATAATTCCGCATGGTACGCGCGAACTCGACGTAGTCGTAAGGCAGTACGTCGGCGTTGGCGACGCGCAGGACCATTCCAGCGGCGATGCGCGCTGCGGTCGCATGGTAGAGGAAGCCGGGATCGCCGAATTTCGACATCCAGTTGATGTCGTCGTACTGCGAGTGGTATACGCCGCCTGCGCCTCCAAAACCCCATTCGGCAATTGGAATTCCCAGGTGATTGTAGAACGGAGCGAAATCTGATCCTCCACCGGGATCGCCCATCGCCGGTTCGAGCGAATCTGCGACCGCAGCGGCTCGTCTCCACTCCGAGTACACGTCGCCATGACCATTCGGATCGGGTACTTCGCTCGCCACCGAGCGGATTGTCGGACGGAGCGAAGGCGAGCCGCCGCCATTGAAGCGCGGTCCCTGCGCGGCGACGTCCTGGTTGAAGTAGGCAACGGCGTTCTTCGTTAGGCGCAGCGAGTCGTCCTCGACGTATTCAACGGAGCCGATCAAGCCCCATTCTTCGGCGTCCCACGTCGCAAAGACAATCGTCCGCTTTGGTCGCATGCCGTTCTTCAATTGTTCTGCGACCGCACGTGCGGCCTCGAGGACACTCACCGTTCCGCTCACGTTGTCAGCGGTGCCTGGGCCCCATGCGTCTCGATGCCCCCCGACGATTACCAGCTCCTCCGGAAATTCACTGCCACGGATGATGCCGAAGGTATCGTAGATCGGCTTCAGTGCGTGCGCCGCGCGATCGTCGCGTACGACGACTCGTGCTCTCACCGGCCCGGGACCGACGTGATAGCGGAACGGGAGGCCACCCTGCCAGGACTGCGGCACGTTGACTCCACGCACGTTTCTCAGCAGTTCGGCCGCGTTGCCGTAGCTCATCGGGACGACAGGAATGCGCGGAATGTCCATCTTGCTCTCGGGGAGCCGCGGCGCGTTTCGATTGCTCGGGTACGACGGAGTAGATGGATCGCCATCGCTGTTCAAGACACTGCCGCGCTGGACTCCGCCGGAGGGACGCATCGGTCCTTCAGGATAGACATCGCCGCGCACGAAGCCGTCGTCCTGTGGATCGCTGTAGATGATCAATGCCGCGGCGCCGTGGCGCTCGGCTTCGCGTGCCTTGATGCCGCGGAACGATCGGCCGTATCGGGCGACGGCGATCTTTCCCTTGACCGAGACGCCGAGCGAGTCGAGCTGCGCGTAATCCTCGATCAGGCCGTAATTGACGTACACCACCTCGCCCGTGACATCGCCCTGGCCGCTATAGCCGTTCACAGTGAGGTACTGCGCCTGTGAAGATGCTGGGTCGTTCGGTACCGCTGGCTCGGCGAGATTGAGGCGAAGCGTGTCGGGAGCTACACGCCACACGCGTACGTCCGTCGCGTGAGGCATCCAGATATCGTAGCTGCGAACCTCGGTCTCGAGCCCCCATGCTTTCATCTGTGAAATCACATAGTCGCGGGTACGCGCCTGCGCAGCCGTGCCGGCCACGTGCACCTCGCGCGAGAGCGCACGTGAGTGTGCGGCCGCGTTCGTTGGGCTGGGTCGCTGGATAGCATCGGACTCTATTTCGCGCTCTCGGGCAGCCGTGGCCGGCGCATAGCCGACCAGGTTTTGTTGCGCTCCGAGAACAGACGACGAGATGGCCAGGGCGGCCGCAAGTAGAATCTGTGAGAGTTTGCTCATTTGTAGATGGATGTCATGCCACGGCCGCGCTAATGTTCAGCCGCCAGTAGTCGAGGATCAACGGGGGATCGTCTTGTTCCGCCTGGGCAACAAGCGTATCCAGGAATCGCTTGCGGAGATTGGGATGCGACAGCTTCGCGAGATACGGCCGTAGCACGACGGCTTCTACGAATGATCGATAGCGATCCGCATCGGGAAAACTCGTCGGTGCATGCTCCAGCCAGCAATGCGCGGTGTGAAACCCCGCGCGTCGGAGCCGGACTTCAGTATCCCTCGGGCGCGCGAAGTGCCACGGCTCTCGCCAGCCAGAAAAACTCGCTTGAAATGCAGCCTCGGCAGCGAGGGCGTCGGCACGGGCATGGATGATAGCCAGGTTGGGTCCCCCACCGCATTGAGCTTCGAGGCGACCACCCTCGCGGAGGACGGCTCCCAGCTCAGAGAACAATTGATCGTGGTTCTGGATCCAGTGAAAAGTCGCGGTGCTAAAGACGAGATCGAAGGCGGCCTTGAACGGTAGTGACGTCAGGTCAGCGCGAACGACGGAGGATATCGCGACGCCGCTCAACGTTTGCGCCGCCGCGCGAGCCATGTTTTCCGAGAGATCACACGCGACCACGGATCCGGCGGGAATTCTCGAGGCGAGCTCTTTTGTCAGTCGGCCCGAGCCGCATCCCGCGTCGAGCACTTGCTCATTCCCGGCAAGCGAGACGCGCTCCAGGACTCGAAGGCCCCAAGCAGATTGCGGATCCGATACCGCGTGATACGCCGCGGCATTCCACTCCCGCGACGACGCCTCGCCGCCAGAGGAAGCGCCTCGATGATCAGTCATACTCCTCGAGCGCTTTGCGGATCACCGCGCGCAGCCGGTCCTCTCGTTGGTGATCCGCGGCCAGAGTACCGGCGAGCGCGCTGAAGTGCCGGACCATTTCAGCTTCGATGAATCGATCGCGATCGCCACGAACACCCAACTGCTCGAGCGAACGTTCCGCCAGCTGCCGCAGCAACGCGCGTGTCTCTCGATCCAGTGCCTCGAGTGAGGGAGGATCGGGCGGCGGCGGCGCGATCTCGCGCGCCCGCGTCGGCGAGCTCCAGAGCGCGTGGACGGGGGCAAGGGTAACGACAAAGGAGCCCGGTGTGTGCTCCCGATGGGAGGCGACTACGCCTCGCTGCTTGAGTCGATGAATCAATCCCTCGATGGCGCCCCGAACAACGGACACGCCGCCGGGACTGTTTTTCCCCCGTCCCGTGACGATCAGGACGTCCGTGGCCTCATCGCGACTCGATGCCTCGACCTGCTTCTGACGCAGCCACGCTTCGGCGCGCGCGACGGCTTCGGCAGGCGTGGGCAGGCCATCTCGCAAGTTTAGCGTTCGCCCATTGCCGTATTGGACTTCGTCGAATGCCTGACGAAGTCCGGAGAGCGGCGTTCCACGGCGAGATCGAGCCATGACCTGGCCCGCTCAAGTCTGCTGCTGCGGCTGCATCGCCCACTTCATCGCAAGGCGCGTGTCAAAACATGACCGTCGAGCCGTTCGAGCGGCGGTACGCCGACGACTCTCGCGAGCGTCGGCGCGATATCGACGACGCGCGCGAACTCGTCATAGTGTCCGGGTCGAATGGCGCTCCCCCAGAAGAGGAGTGGCACGTGCGCATCCTCGTCGTTAGGCGTTCCGTGCGTGGCGATCGTCGTTCCGGCCCAATAGGCGAATGGCTCGAGGCTGATCACCAGTTCCACCGGGAGCTCGGGTGACAGCATGTGCAGCCAGCGCCGGGCAACCGCATCGCGCACCGTGTCGGCCTCAGCGAGTGTCCGCACGAATTCCACGCGTCCGATGCCCGGCACCTTGCGCGCGCGCTCCGCGAATTCTCGCAAGACCGAGTCCGCATCGACGTGCGCCTTCGCAAACGCGGCCCGATCGATCGTTACCATGCCCTCGGAGACCGTGAAGTCCGACGTGTCGAGGCCACGCTTCATGAGCTGTGTCATCGTCTCGTCGTAGAGCGGGTCGAGGTTTGCATAACGAGCGACGGCGCCCTTCGTGTGAGCCGCGTGAAGCGCCGGGAAGGGCTGAATCCCATGATCCGCCGTGAGCGCGACGACGATGCGTGTCGAGTCACGAAGCTTGAAGAGCGAATCGAAAAAGACGCCGAGATACCGATCGAGCCGAAGAATCTGGTCGTGAATCTCGCGAGAATCCGGACCGAATGCGTGTCCGACGGCGTCTGTTGTCGACAACGAGATCGCCAGGAGATCCGTCTGCGGCCCGCGTCCCAGCTTCAGTGCCTCCACGCCGGCGAGCGCGGCTTGGAGAGTGACCTCATCCATCATTGGATAGGCGGGCAGAGAACGCGCAGCAGCCTCGGAATCGGTGGGGAATGGATGAGGAAATACAACACCACGACCCTGGTTCTCGAGCGGGACGCTGTCCGGCTCTGGATACGCGCTTTCCGGGAGCAGAAGCGTCCAACGCTGACCCGCAAAGCGCTGCGGAAGTCGCCGCGCGTTAAAACGCTCGATCCATGACGGCATCGTATCGTGGTAGTAACTGCTCGTCGTGAAGTGGTCCGGCGCGTACCAGAACACCTGCTCGTGGGCACGGCCAAGCGGTAAGATGGCGCCACGGTCCTTCCGCGAGATCGAGAGCGCGCGCGAGCGTTGATCCGCGACGCGCAGCCAGTCGATCAGTGTCGTTCCACGAAACCGAAACGGCGACGCTCCCGGACCGCCGCCGCCGAGCAGTGGTGCGCGATCGTCCTGCACGCCCGCGCTGTTGGTCGTTATCCCGGTGCTTCGCGGGAAGCGACCCGAGAGAGTCGCCGAATGGCCGGGTGCCGTCTCGGTGATCGCGTGATCCTGATAAGCATTCTCGAACGCTGCGCCGGAACGATAGAGCCGTGCCAGACCGCCGGTGAGCTGCTTGTCGAACCGTGGCAGATAGTCGGAGCGCATCTGGTCGATCGTGAGGAACACGACCAGCAACGGCCTCGAGTTGGGTTGTTGCGCACAGGCGGTACTCGCCATGAGCATCGCGAACAGTGCTATCCACACGCTTCTCGTCAGCAAATGCCTAACACTCGACTCGCGCCTCACGAGCGGCATCGACGTTTCTCAGCTCCTGTGACTGGGTGATCAATAAACTCGCGCCGTGGTATCCGCATGACCTAATATGATGCGCGGACGCACGATTGTCGCTGTTCGATCTTCGGTCGGTGGAGTACGACGTGCCGGCGACTCAGGCGGCGAGCGCGGCGTCGACGCGGAGAATCTTGGCGAAGCAGATCTCGTTGCACGCGAAGCGACGCGCGCAGCCCAGACAATCCCGGCGAATCTTCTCCGGATATCGCGCACGGTCTACACGCTGGTAGCCAATCGCTTCGAAGAACGCTGGCTGCAGCGTGAGCGCGAACACGTGCATGACTCCCCGCTTGGCGGCAAGCGCCTCGACGGCGGCGACGATGTCTCGTCCGAGGCCGTTGCCCTGCGCTTCGCGCGCCACGGCAATCGCCGCGACTTCCGCGACCGAGGGCGAGTACTCCTTCAGCGCGCCACACGCCAGGATCCGGCCGCGCGAATCGACCGCGACGAGAAAATCATCGATCGCCAGAGCCACCTGTTCCGGCGTGCGCCGGAGCATCAGATGCTCGGCGGCGAAGATGTTGTTCAGCCGCGAGATCTCCGCCGCCTCCACCTCCCGAGCGGGACGGATGAGCAGATGCTCATCGTGGCTGGAGGTCACAACACCTGCTCCAGAATGTCCAAGCCGAGGGCAAGCTCGTCGCGCGTCGTCACGAGCGGCGGCAACAGCCGCACCGTGCACTCACCGGCGGTGCAGGTGAGAAGTCCGGCCTCACGCGCAGCGTCCACGACGTGCGACGCCGTGCCCATGATATCGATCCCCCACATGTAGCCAATGCCTCGAACCGCCCGCACGCGGCCGGTGCGTCGTCCGATTTCCTCGAGCTGCCGTCCCATCCATACACCGTTTTCGCGAACCGACGCGAGCAGGGATGGATCGGAGAGCCGATCCAGCACGTGTAGTGCGACGGAGGAGACGAATGGTCCGCCTCCGAACGTGGTGCCGTGGTCTCCGGGCTTGATCGCCTGCGCGATCTCATCGGTCACCAGCACGGCGCCCATGGGCAGCCCGCCGGCAATCGGCTTCGCCAGGGTGAGAATGTCTGGCTCGATGCCCAAGCGCTCGTACGCGAACAGAGCTCCCGTCCGCCCCAGGCCGCACTGGATTTCGTCGAAGATGAGCGCAATGCGGCGTTCCTTCGTGAGCGCACGCAGCTCGCGAACGAAGCCGCCGTCGAGCACGCGGACGCCGCCCTCACCCTGAACCGGCTCGAGAATGAGTGCGGCTACGGTTTCTCCGTCGAGCGCCGCCGCGAGGTCTTCGAGATTCCTCTCGGAAATCGAAATACCCGCCGCGAGTGGCCGAAACGGAATTCGATAGGCCGGTCTGTCGGTAGCAGCGAGCGTGGCGAACAGCCGTCCGTGAAAGGACCCGCGCAATGCGACGATCTCGTGCTTCACTTCACCGACGGTGCGCGCCCAACGACGCGCGAACTTGAACGCCCCCTCGTTCGCCTCAGCGCCCGAGTTGCAGAAGAAGACCTTATCGGCGAAGGATCGCTCGACGAGCGCTGCCGCCAATCGAGTCGCCGGCGCCGTTTCAAAAAGATTCGAGAGATGAACCAACCCGTCAGCGGCCGCACGTAGTGCCGCGACAAGACCAGGATCGCTGTAGCCGAGCGCGTTCACGGCGATCCCACTCACGAAATCGAGATGTTTCTTACCCTCGGCGTCATACAGATACACGCCCTCACCGCTCACGAATTCGCCCGGCGCGCGCTTGTACGTGTTCACCACCGGGCTACTGGCGGCGCGGGTGGTTGCGCCATGATCCACGGCGGGGACACGGGTGACCGGTAGCTCCGGTGCCAGTATCGGTGCCGTCGCCGGTGCCTCCGGTCGTGGTGTCTTCAGCGTGAGATCAGGTGCGTGTGCCGTCATGTGCTCTCCGAGAGTTCAAGCTGCTACTGCGACGCAGCAGAGGATGCCGTGACTTCGTCGAGGACCCACGTACCTCGACTGGAATCGCTGATCGCGGCGATGTCACCAATGCGAACGCGCTCGACGCCGCCATCGATCGCCCACAGTGCTGCCTCGAGCTTTGCGCGCATGCCGCCCGCCGCGGTACCTGCCGCGATGAGACTTCGCGCAATTGGTGCATGCAGTCGCGAGATCACCGCACCATCCGACATGACGCCGGGGACATCAGCGACCAGCAGAAGCTCTTCCGCCGCGAGCGCCACGGCCAAGGCCGCGGCAGCGTCATCCCCATTGACGTTCAGGGCCGGAGCAGTGCCTAACGACTTCGGGTCCGCGGAACCCGCGCACGCGTTGCGACTCACCGGCGAGATGACCGGCACGTATCCACCGTCGAGCAAGTGCCAGAGCAACTCGACGTTGGCTCGATGCGGTGCCCCGACGTAGCCGAGGCGCGCCGGGTCTACTGGAGCGGCGGTGAGCAGCGAGGCGTCTTCGCCAGAAATCCCGAGCGCACGAATACCGTTACTCACCAGCGCAGCGACGAGGCGTTTGTTCGCGCTCCCCGACAGCGCCATGCGCACAACGTCGATGTCCTCGGCGCTCGTGACGCGACGCCCACCAACGAACTGCGCCTCGAGGCCCAAAGCACTCTGAAGAGTCGTGACCTCGTCGCCGCCCCCATGTACGATGACTAGCGGCGTCGATCCACCATTCCAGAGCTCTGCAATGCCAGCAGGCAACGTGGGATCGCTCTGCGGGCGCCCACCGATCTTGATGACTCGCGTTCGGCTCGTCATAGGGGAAGCCCTGCCGCTTCGTCGAGGCCAAGCATCAAATTCGCATTCTGCACCGCCTGTCCGGCGGCGCCCTTCACGAGGTTGTCGATCGCGGAGAGTACGAGTAGGGTCGGCCGCCGAGTGCCCGCGAGCGGCATTGCCGAAATCCGAACCACGTTGCGATGGACGACATCCCGCAATGCCGGTGGCTCGGATGCGAGCTCGATGAAGGTCTCGCCGTCGTACGCCTCGCGCCAAGGATCGAGCGCGTCGCCCGCGAGAGGAGTCCGCAGAGTGACCGTGATCGTCGCAAGAATCCCGCGAGCGACCGGCAGCAAATGCGGCGTGAAAACGAGATCCGCGGGGCAGCCGAGCGCATTGGTCATCGCCCGCATTTCGTTTACATGTCGATGGACGTTTCCCGACCCATTCGCAAACCCGTACGCTCGATAATCCTCGGACACCTCGCCGAACAACAGCTCGCGCTTCGGCGAATTGCCGGCGCCGGTCACGCCACTCGCGGCATCGACGACGATCGTCGAATCTTCCGCGATGAGATTTTGCTCGATGAGCGGCGCGAGCGCGATAAGAATCGCCGTCGGATAGCAACCGGGATTGCTGACGAGAAGAGCGTCGCGGACAGACTCGCGCGTCAGCTCCGTGAGACCGTAAGGAATGCCTTCACATCCATTGCCGGGCCGGAGATCGGCGGAGAGGTCGACGGCACGCGCGCCAGCTTCCCGCGCACGCGTTATCCAATCCTTGGATGTCCCGTGTGGAAGCGCGCTGAACACCAGCGCCGCATCAGCGAGCGGCGCTGCGTCTGCCGCGGTAAACCGCACTTGATGTCGGCCAATACG
>DATEGN010000025.1:0-3683 GCA_035280125.1 Gemmatimonadaceae bacterium
TCGGAGTCGTAAACCTTCGCCTTCTGCGCCGACTGAACGCTGAAGAACGCCGCGTAGTCGGTGCCCTTGCAGTGCACGAGCGGAACGAAGCCAAGATCCGCCAGCTCCTTCTCGCGCCGGTCGGAAATCGGCGACTCAGTCGGGCACTTCATCGCGATGTCACCCGACTCCGTCTTGAAGTTGTGGACGGGCAGACCTTCGACGAGTCCGCCGCTTTCCACGCCGCGGATCGTCGCGCACCAGCCGTAGCTGGCGAAGGACTGCGTGATCCGCGACGCGAGCGCCCACGCCGCGCCCGACCATGCGTACTTGCTGTGATCGGTGCCGTCGACCTTCTCCTCGAAATCGAAATCCTCCACCGGCACCGTGTCGCGACCATAAGGCTGGCGAATGAGAATCCGCGGCAGTGTGAGAGCCACATAACGCGAGTCCTCGCTGCTGCGGAAGCTCTTCCACTTCGCGTACTCGGTGGTGTCGAAGATCTTCGCCATGTCCCGTGGAGCGTCCAATTGCGTGTAGCTCTCCATGTTGAACATGTCGGGGTTCGCATTCGCGATGAACGGCGCATGTGCCGCCGCCGCGACCTGCGAGATCTTCTCCAACAGCTCGACGTCCTGTCCACCCTTGCCGAACTCGTAGTCGCCCACGAGCGCGCCGAAGGGCGTACCGCCGAAGACACCGAACTCCTCCTCGTAGACCTTCTTGAACAGCGCGCTCTGATCGAACTCGGGCGCCTTCTGGAGGTCCTTGAGCAGGTCCTTCTTCGAGACGTTGAAGACCTTGATCTTGAGCTTCTCGCTCGTCTCGGTGTTGCCCAGGAGATACTTGAGACCACGCCATGTGCCTTCCAGCTTCTGGAAGTCGGCGTGGTGCATGATCTCGTTGAGCTGCGTCGAGATCAGGTCGTCGATCTGCGCAATGCGCGCATTGATCATCGCCTCCGTGTCGGCGGCGATCGTCACCGTGCCCTTGAGCACCTCGGTGACGAAATTCTTGACCAGATCCTTGCCGCGCTCTTTTGCGGCAGCATCGCGGCCCAGGCGTCCCTGATCGACGATCTTGTCGAGGAGACTGCCCTCGGTTGTCGAATCGAAGGCCGCCTGTTGCTGGCCTTGCGCCTGCATCTCAGGCATCGGTGCCTCCCTGGAGTCCAACTTCCGACTCGAGCTTCTTCATCGCTTCCGCGTTGTTGAGGGTGCTCTGAAGAATCTCTTCGAGCTTGTCGTTGCCCTGCAGGTTGCCGCGCAAATCCGCCAGCTTCGTGCGGAGATCGAGCAGCTCCTTCAGCGGTCCAACGTTCTTCGCGACTGCTTCCGGATTGAAGTCGTCGAGCGACTCGAACGTGAGGTCGACGCCGATCTTTCCGCCTGACTCGGGCGCGAGCTTGTTCGCGACGGTGAACTGGACCCGTGGCTTCATGCTCTTGAGGACCGAATCGAAGTTGTCCGGGTTGATCTCGACGAACTTCCGGTCTTTCAGGCGTGGCAACGCTTCCGCCGGATTCCCGCTGAGATCAGCGAGAACGCCCATCAAGAAGGGAAGTTCCTTCGTCTCGATCGCGCCGCCGGTCTCCACATCGTAACTGATGTTGACGCGTGGCGGCCGGACACGCTCCAGCTTTTTCTGTGTGCCCTCGCGTGCCATAGTGTGCTCCGGGTCTTGGGGAAAAAGAGTGTGCAGCTGCGCTCGAGGAGGCGCAACCTGCTTGTTGTCTGCGCCGCGTAATGCCATCGAGGGGTGCTAACACACTCGCCGGTGATCGTGCGCGGCCGCACACTGATGTCGACCACTCGCATTGGTGACGAAGTGGTCGTCAGCGGGGCCTATGATGCACCAGTAAGCCGCTAGCGTCAAGCGAGTTGACAACAGCGAAGTCGTTGCCCCTGCGGCGCCTGTGCAACAGCTTCGCTAGTCGGCGCGTTCGACTGGGCGACCTCCCGTGGGCCGCTCCCTCACCCCAACACTCTCTCGCATCGCCGTCGAGTCGGGGAGCCGAAATTCCTCGATCTCAATCAGGCCGGCGTCCACCAACTGGCGGATCATCATCGCGAACAGGTCCTCCGGGGCCGCATCCGGGACTGCCCGCGTATCCCGCAAGTACTGCAAGTGCTCGCGAGCCGTCATCCGTCCGTCGCAGAACTGGAGGAGGGTGGCATACCAATTCGGACAGGCCGCTTCTACGGCAAACGGAGAGAGCGTCACCAACTGACACTCGTCTACCGACCATTGACCATCATGCAGCATCGAGCGTGAGCGCAACTCGGTGTGAGGCAACGTCCTGGGCCTGCTTGCCAACAATCGCCGAGCCTGGGCCGCATCCCAGTTCGAGGTGCCCACCATCCAACGCAAAACCCACTGGAGGTCAGCCGCGCCGGTGAGCGGCGACAGCGCACGACGCGTGGTGATCACAGGCCGATCCGTTGATCGACGCTGGAAAAGCAGCGAGCAGAAAACAAGCTGCTGAATGCGCAGTCGTTCGAGCGTTTCGCTCATCTGGGCAAGCCGCTCGAACGGCGTATATCCCGCCTTCGCCTGGTCGGCAAAGAAGTGTAGTGGATCGAGTCCGCGCCCCTGCACAACCACCACATCGAAGTGGTCGCTGGAATCCCCCAACATGGTGCGCAGACGCTGCTCGAGTGTGGCGCCCTCGCGATCGGTGAGCATGCACTCACAAAAAAACTGCCCGCCGGGAGCGAGATGCTCCGCCAACCCGGCGACCATTTGACGCGTTACGTGCTCACCATCCTCGCCCGCGTCGCGAAAAACGAACTCCGTCTGGAGCGCCGGCACATACGGCGGATGCGCAATGATGACGTCGAATTGCTCATCGCCCACCGAGGAAAAGACGTCGCCCTGGAGCACGCGGACATTCGTGAGTCCATTGAGCGCCACGTTGAATTCCGCAAATCGCGCCGAGCGCTCGGCGATGTCCACGAGCGTCGCACGCCGCGCGAATCGCGCCGCAGCGATGAGACCCGCGATTCCGGTTCCGGTACATAAATCCAGAACATGATTGCACGACTCACGCGGCATGAGTCGGAGAAATCGGTGCGTCTCCCGTGTCATGGGCGAGAACACGACGTCTGCAGGAGGCACTTCGCTCGTGCTCTCGAAGCGGAAACGCCGATCTGACGCGATGTACAATTCCTCGACGGGATAGATCGCAATCGTCGAGCTGCACATCGAGGGCTCATTCTGAACCGGGTGGATGAGCCCGAGGTCTTCCAGCACCCCGAGATCGTCCGCGGAAAGAATCGACTCGGCGGCACTGCGTGCGACGTACTCGCCGTCCAGGAACAAGCTGACGAACAACGATTGCGGGTCGCTCACGTCCTTGAACGAGCTGCGCCCCTCAGGCCGCGGAAAATCGTGAATCGACTCGACGCCGGCGCGTGCACACAGTGGTGCCTCCTCGAACCCCGTCCGAACGAACAATTCCCGGACGCGCGCGAACTGCTCGGGGGTGCCGAGCCGGAACGGTTCCGAGATCCATTTGCTCTCAGTCGTCGTCGCCATTGCCCCTATGTGCCGCCCGCCCAGCGACCTCGAAGGCGCGTGAGAGGCTCCGCGATCGACTGCAGCCGCGGCAAGATCACGGCGTCGCTGTCGCGCATGCTGAGAATCGGCGACAAGCCATCATCGAGGAGTCGCTCCGCGGCGCGTTCGCTGAGCATGGCTTCGGA
>DATEGN010000026.1:0-3928 GCA_035280125.1 Gemmatimonadaceae bacterium
CTCGATCAAAGCGGAGGAGATGATGTTCGCCAGGACTACATCAACCGGCGCGACGAGGGGCAACATCACCGCCGCGTCTCCTTCCAACATCGTCACGCTATCGACGACGCCGTTGTTCCCAATGTTCTCCTCGGCATTGCCAATCGCGTCGTTGTCGATCTCGATCGCGAACGAGTGAGCGGCGCCAAGCTTCACCGCGGCAATCGAAAGCACGGCACTTCCAGCGCCGAGATCGGCGACGCGGTCGCCTTTGAGAAGTACACTCTGAAGTAGTCGTACGACGCCGCGCGTCGTGGGATGCTCGCCGGTACCGAACGCCATCCCGGGATCGATCACGACCGTGTGTGCCGCGTCGTCTCCATCTGCAAGCCATGGCGGCGCGATCGTCAGCGTACCGACGCGATGAGCATGCAGTGCCGTGCGCCAGCGCTCCGTCCAGTCGACGCGCGGCGCCGGTTCAGTCACGATTTGCGCGTCGGGACTCGCCCGCATTACGGCGCAGATCACTGAGTCCGCCTTGCTTTCGTCGGCCAGTAGTGTCACCAGATGATCGCCGACTTCCTGTACTCCTTGTGCGCCAACCGAGAAGAGTGCGGCGACGACGGCTTCGCGATTCGAGCCCGGTTTGACGCGCACGGCGAGCCAGTGATCGGAAAAAGCAGATTCCTCGCTACGCTCGGAATGACAATCGCTCACGCGCCTAACGCTTCCTTCATCTTGGCCCAGAAGCCCTTACCGCGAGAGTCGAGGGGCACACTCTTCTGCACTTCGTTCAAGCGCTCGACGAGTGCTCGTTCCTCGTCCGTGAGCCGGTCGGGCGTCCAGAGTTGAACGCGGACGTGCAGGTCGCCGGTGCCGCTGGCGTTCACGCGTGGCAGACCACGGCCGCGCAGGTGAAAGACCTGACCGCTCTGCGTTCCCGCCGGAACCTTCAAGGTTGTCGTGGACGTCACCGTTGGGACGGCGAGCTCGGCGCCTAACACGAGCTGTCCATACGTCGCGAGTACTTCGGTATAGAGCTCTTCGTTATCGCGCTCGAAGCGCGGGTCGTCCGCGACCTCGAAAATGACGTGAATGTCCCCGCGCGGTCCGCCGCGTTGGCCTGCGTTGCCGGTGCCGCGCAGCGTCATGTACTGACCCGTCGCGACGCCGGGCGGAACGTCGATCGAGATCTCGCGCTCCTCGCGCAGCCGTCCCTCACCTCGGCACTTTTTGCATGGCGTATGGACCATCGTGCCTTCGCCATGACACGTCGGGCAGGGCGCCACCGTCACGAACTGGCCGAAGAACGAACGCTGCGCGCGACGCACTTCGCCGCTTCCGTTGCAGGTCGAGCACGTTTGCGGCTTCGATCCCGGCTCGGCGCCACTGCCATCGCATTTGTCGCACGGCTCGAGCAGCTTCGCGTTGATCTTCTTCTCGACTCCGGTGGCGACTTCGGCCAGCGTGAGCGGAATCGTCACCTTGACGTCGGCGCCGGAGCGCACGCTGCCGCCCGATCGCCCACCGCCGAACCCGAACATCTCGTCCAGGCCGGCGAAGGCGCCAAAGTCGCGCATGAAAATGCCGAGCGCTTCGGACAGATCTACGTGGTGGAAGCCGCCGCCTCCGCGGAGTCCGGCCTCACCATAACGATCGTACGCAGCGCGCTTCTGCGGATCGCGCAACACGTCGTACGCTTCGGTGATCTCCTTGAATTTCTCTTCGGCGTCTTTCGCCCCGTTGTTGCGATCGGGGTGGTACTGCATCGCAAGCTTGCGATACGCCTTTTTGATGTCGTCCTCGGACGCGCCTCTCGGCACGCCGAGGGTGCTATAGAAGTCAGCCATGCGGCGGCTATTGTTGAAGTAGATCGTTGAGCAGCCGTGAGGTGTGGCTGACGAGCGAAATGACCTTCTCGTACGGCATCCGGGTTGGACCGATAACGCCGATCACACCCGTTAGGCTCCCAACATTGTATTCGGCGGTCACGACGGTGAACTCCTCGAGCCGCGGGTCGTCGTGCTCCGTCCCGATTGTAATCGACACACCAGGCGCGGTGCGCTTGCGAATCGCCTCGGCCAGCGCATCGGGGCGCTCGGTGAGAGCGAGGAGACGTCGCAAACGGTCGGCGGCGGAAAACTCGGGCTGTTCAGCCAGCACCGAGGGCTGACCGAGCAGCACGCTTTCCGCCTCGCTAGGCAGCGCGGCATCGAACAGATGTTCGGCTTCCTGCACGAAGATGTTCAACAGCTCGTGGCTCTCCGGTCCAGCCGACACGTCACGCAAGCGAAGCGAAAGCGAGCGACGAATCTGCTCGAGCGTCAAGCCGGCGAGCCGCTCGTTGAGCACCGCCGTCACCTGGGCGACCGCCGTCTCCGCAATCTCGCCAGCGACCTCGACGAATACCGTACGCATGACGCCACCGTCGAGAGTCAACACCATCAGTAGGCGCTCGCTACTAATGCGCACCAGCTCGAGCCGTCGCAGGACAGACGTCGCCAGACGTGGTCCAAGCGCGACGCCTAACTCCTGCGTCAGCACGCCAAGTGTCTGCGCGGCGCGCCGGAGAACGGCCTCGATCGCCGATGCCCCACCGCCACCAGCACCGATCGTTTCAACGAGCCGCTCGGACTCCTGGGTGAGGAGCGAAGGCATTGCCAACAATTGATCGACGTAGACGCGGTATGCCTTGTTGGTCGGCACTCGTCCGGCAGACGTGTGCGGATGGAAGAGAAAACCCTTCTCCTCCAAGTCCGACATCGTGTTACGGATCGTTGCCGGGGACACGCCGAGGCCAAACCGCCGCGACAATGTGCGCGAGCCGGCGGGCTCGGCGGTCTCCACGTAACTGAGGATTACCGCCTCGAGGATCTTACGTTCGCGTCTGGACAGCTCTGGCGAAGCCATAAGTGCAAACCTAGGAACGACTTCGAACGACTGTCAAGTCGGCTGCGAGGCTATCGAGCCGCAACCAGCCCAACGGAGTCAGCTCGAGGCGATCACGATCTGTGATCATACCCCAGCCGGCGTCGATCCATGCCTGCGTACGAACAAGTTCCGCACCGGTGAGACGCAGGCCGTCCGAGGTGCGCAACCCCAGATAGACTCTTTCGGCTTCGCGGCTTTCGTCGTCCAGAAGCTCCTGTCCGTCAATGGGATCGACACCTTTGACGAGGCGTCGTCCCCACTCCGTATAAGCTTCGACGTTCCAGCGACGTGTCATCCCATCAAACTCATGCGCGCCGGGGCCTAAACCCGCGTATGGGATTCCGCGCCAATACATGGAATTGTGTCGTGCGCGCCGGCCGGGGAGGCCAAAGTTGGAGACCTCGTAGTGCTGGAAGCCGGCCGATCGAAGCGCTTCATCGGCGTGCAGATACTCGCGCTCGTAGTTCTCCTCGCGTGCTTCGGTCACGAGACCTCGGTCGCGCCAGCGGCCGAGGGGTGTGGCGGGCTCGGTGGTGAGTCCGTACAGCGACAGGTGAGTCGGCTCGAGCGCGAGTGCAGCGGCGACGTCTTTCTCCCAGTTACGCTCGATCTCGTTTGGCAGCGCGAAGATCAAATCGAGCGATATATCATCGATACCAGCCGCGCGGGCGTGCTCGACTGCCCGAGCGATCGTGTGAGAGTCATGCGTTCGGTGCATCCACCGGAGAACGGCGTCGTCGAAGCTCTGCGCGCCGAGCGACAATCGGTTGACGCCAGCGGAACGCCAGGCGCGTGCGGCATCGAGTGAGACGTCCTCGGGATTCGCCTCGAGCGTGACCTCGGCGCCGGTCTCGATCGTGATGCGACGTTGGACGACCTCGAGCAAGCGCGCGACTCCTTCACCGCCGAGTCGCGAGGGTGTGCCGCCACCGAAGTAGAGGGTGTCGACTGGCCACGAGCCTTCTTGGGGAAAGCGAAGGTTCAACTCCCGCTCGACGGCGTCGACGTAATCGTCGAC
>DATEGN010000027.1:0-3927 GCA_035280125.1 Gemmatimonadaceae bacterium
GCCAGGACCCGCACGGTGAAGCTGGCGTCGTCGCCATTTTCTGTGGCCGCATTCTCGATGGCCGTCCGCTGTCGGTGTTCGGCGATGGAGCGCAGACGCGCGATTACGTCTTCGTCGGCGACGTCGCCGAGGCGACGGCACTGGCGGGCACGCATTCGCTGCCAAGGCCTGAACGCCTCGATGCACGGGCCTTCAATATTGGCACCGGCGTCGAGACCAGCGTCACCGAGCTCGCGAGAGCGTTGAAGCGTGTTGCGCGCTCGGAGGTGCCGGTTGAGCATCTGCCGAAGCGCCCGGGCGAACAGCAGCGCTCTGTCGTCAGCATCTCGAAGGTCGGCTCCTTGCTCGGTTGGAGACCGAAGAATTCGCTCGAGGAAGGACTCTCGCGAACCTTCTCCTTCTTCGCCGAGCGGCAGGGAAAGTCGGGGCCTGAAGCAGCAGCCGCGAAGGCGAAGGAGACCGGCGCAGGGGCGGGGGCGCGCCGATGATCGCGGCGATCCTGCTGCAGATTCGCGGCGCGGTGCCGGCGACGCCGATTGAGCTGATCACCGGCGCCACGATGTTGACCAAAGTAGTGTTGGTGATACTCGCGGTACTCTCCCTTCTGAGCTGGGCCATCATGTTCGCGCTCTGGCGCGAGCTGGCCCGCGCGCAGCGCACATCGCTGCGGTTTTTCCGCGATTTCGAACGCGCGTCGCGACTCGACGAGGCGGGTGCGCTCGCCAAAGTCACCGCGCCTAACGCCCTCACGCGCCTGTTCATGCGGGCCGCGCACTTCGTCGCCGACACGCGTGTACGAAATCAGCAGGTTCGCGAGCGTGAGTCTGGTGGAGGTGGGATTGCGACCAGTGCGCCAGCAACGGCCACTCTGAGCGGTTCGCAAATCGAGACGTTGCATCTGCTGCTCGAAACCGATGCCGCGACCGAGCGTGACCGTCTCGGACGGTTTCTTCCCTGGCTGGCGACGATCGGCTCGGTGAGTCCACTCATCGGCCTGCTCGGCACGGTGCTGGGCGTGATCGACGCATTCATCGGCATCGCCACCAAGGGCTCCGGCAATCTCTCCGCGGTCGCACCAGGCGTCGCCGAGGCGCTCATTGCCACGGCGGCCGCGCTCGTCGTCGCCATTCCGGCGACGTTCGGCTACAACATTTTCGCCGGCCGCCTCAATCGGTTCGACGGAATGATGGAGAGCTTCGGCACGGCGACGATCGCGCTGCTCGTCCGCGAGGGGCAGATCTGATGAGCCAACGCCGAGGAGCCTAACGTGGCCCGCCGCCGCCGCGACCGCATTGGATTGAACGCGGAGATCAACGTCGTGAATCTCATCGACGTGATGCTGTTGCTGCTCGTGATTTTCATGATCACCGCGCCGATGATGCAGGGCGGTGTCGATATCGCCCTGCCGCGAGCCGAGTCTCGGCCGCTCGAATCGAAGGGTGGATTGGTCGTCGAGGTGACGCGCACGGGCGAGATCCACGTCGGTGACACCAAGATGAGCTTTCCCGAGTTTCGCGCGTCATTTCGAGCGCTCGCGGCCCAGCAGTCGCGTCAGGGCGTCTATCTGCGCGCTGATACGAATGTCGGATACGGCCTCGTCGTGCAGGTGCTCGCCGTCATGCGTGCGGCTGGTGTCGGTGACGTGGGCCTGGTGACGGAACCGGAGGAGATTCGGTGAAGGCAGCAGGTGGCGCGACGCAGCCGGAATCGCTCGTGCCTAACGCGAGGCCCATGCTCGCGCTCCCCCTCACTGGTTCGCTCGTACTCCACGCGGCGTTGATCGCACTGTTCTTCATCTTGCGACCAACCGCGCCGCCGCCCTCCGCCCCCGTCTATCGTGTCGACCTCCTCGCCGCGCCGCCTGGCGAGCGTGGAGTAGGAGTCGTCAAACCCCCCACGCCCGAGCCCCCAGCAGCAGCACCACCAGTGCGGCCGAAGCCAACGCCGCACGACATGCCGGCACCGACGAGCAAACCGCCAAAAAAATCGGTGACGTCCGAAGCGACCCCAACACTTCCTACCGAGGCGAAACCCGACACAAAGCCTCCGACCACTGCGGGCGGTGGCGAGACGGGTGGGCGTGGAACCGACGTTGTGACGGTGAGCACAGGCGGGACCGAATTTCCATACTCGGGGTACCTCGAAAACATCGTTAGGCAGATCGCGATTCGGTTCAAGCCCTCCTCACGGGGCGCGCTCCATGCGGAGGTTTTTTTCATCATCAATCGCGATGGCTCCGTGTCGCCCTCGAGTATCCGACTCGTGACGCGGTCTGGCAATTACTCGTTTGATGCAGACGCGCAGGGCGCGGTCGAGTCGGCGGCAAATCTTCGAGCATTCGGAGCACTTCCCGTTGGCTATACTGAGGAATCGCTGCCGGTGACCTTCAAGTTTGATCCTCGACTACTTCGCTAATAGAGTTCCCACTCGAGATGCGTTCCATTCCCTGCTACTGCATTGCTGCTGTCTTAGTCGTGGTTCCTGCTGTTCGCACGAATGCGCAGGACAGCACGAAGCACGGCGTGACAATCGGTCTCACCTACGATCCCGCATCCCGACCGGGCGTCGCCGTGTTACCGGTGAGCGGGTCGTCGGGTGACTCGGTTCGCATGATCCTGCAGCGTGATCTCGATTACAGTGACCGTTTCACGATCGTGCCGCTCGATGCATCCGATCCATCGACGTTTCGTGGCAAGACGCCCGGCGCGGAGCTCAATTATCCGCTGTTTTCGCGCCTTGGCGCGCTCGCGGTCATCCAAGCGGCCGTCGGGGAAAGTTCGCTCCACGTCGCGCTGCACGATGTGTCGAAGGGCAGTGTCATGAACGTGATGGATTTTCCGCTCGTGGGCCGCGCCAACTCGAAGGAGTGGCGGATGTCAGTCCATGGCGTGTCGGATGAGATCGAGCGTTGGATCACGGGACTCAAAGGCATTGCGCAGACGCGCGTCGTGTACGTCGCCGGAAAGAGCATTCACATCGTGGACAGTGACGGCACCGATGACGAAGTGACTCCCGTCACCGGCAACGCGATGTCGCCGGCGTGGAATTTCGCCGGGAATCAGATCGTCTACTCCACTTTTGGAGCATCGTCGCACATCGCGATTCTGGACCTGCGGACCGGGAAATCGCGCGTGCTGCATAACGCGACGCCGACCCACGCGAATCTGACCCCCGTCTTTGCGCCGGACGGCGCCTCCATCGTGTACGCACACGCCGATGACGAGGGATCCGATCTTTATCTCATTTCGTCGGACGACGGCACACCGCGCCGTATCTCCGTCGGCCGGGGCACCGACAACGTGCAGCCCTCATTCAGCCCTGACGGTCGGCGTCTCGCGTTCACCTCGGGTCGTGTTGGCCATCCGGAGTTGTATATTATGGACGCGGACGGCACGAACGCCGAATTGCTCACCTCGTTCGATTTTGGCGACAAGAATTATCGCTCTGACCCCGATTGGTCGCCGGATGGCCGACTCGTGGCCTTTCAGTCTCAATTCGCCGACGGTCGTTTTCAAATTATGACCATCAGCTTGCGTGACCGCAGTACGAAGTTGCTCACAAGCGAAGGTTCGAATGAACAGCCGTCCTGGGCGCCGGATGGCAGGCACCTCGTGTTCGCCTCGACCCGTGGCGGGGGGAGGGAGCTCTGGGTGCTCGATACCGAATCTGGTCGGTTGCGCCAACTCACCCGGAGCGCTGGGGCTCAGCTGCCCGCGTGGTCCTCGCGACTCGGGTCGAGTGCATCCCCAAGCGCCGCCAGTCGTCAGTAAGACGGCGCCGTCGTTTCGGCCGCCGGAAGCCCCTCCTGCAATCCCCCACGCGTTCTTCCCACCTCATTCTCAGGAGAGAATCTTCGATGACAGCACAGCCTCGTGCCGCGGGTCGCTCAGTCTCCGTCGCATTGCTCGCGTCGGCCATTCTGGTTGG
>DATEGN010000028.1:0-5614 GCA_035280125.1 Gemmatimonadaceae bacterium
TCTTCCGACGCAGCGACGTCGCGTCACGCGAGATCCCGGCGAGCTCGGATCTCGCCGCCGTGCTCACGACCGGATCGTCGACCGAGCGGCGCGCGGCGCTCGAAAGCGCGGCGACGCTCATCGGCCTGCTCTCGGCGTCCGGCGGCCGACATCACGATCTGAATCTCAAGAACATTCTGGTCGCGGCCGAGAGCGATCGCAGGGACGCACCAGTTGCGTACGTACTCGATGTCGATCGCGTCGAGTTCGGCCGTCCCGGGGATAGCCGTGTCACCGAGCGCAATCTCGATCGCTTCATGCGTTCGGCGCGCAAATGGCGCGAGCTTCAGGGCGCGCGAATCGAGGAAGCGGAGCTGGTTCGGGTTGCCGCGTCGGTGAGGCGGTTCGTCTCGTCGCGTCCTTCCAGCGGAGCACGGGCGATCACGCGCTCGTAAACGGCGAGCGTCCGCTCCGTCATTCGTTCGACGGAAAAATTGGTCGACCGTCCACGCGCGGCCGCGCTCATGCGTTCCGCGAGCTCGTGATCTGTGAGGAGTCTCGAAATGTTGTCACCCAGGGCGCGCGAATCCTCGACTGGTGCGAGCAGCCCATTGATGTCCGGCTCGACAACGTCTGGTATACCGCCCGCCCGTGTCGCGGCAATCGGCTTCCCGAGCAGGAGGGCATCGAGCAAGACAGAGCCCATTCCTTCCTCGCGCGAGCTCAGCACGACGACGTCCGCGGCCGCAAGGAGGGCGTCGGCGTCGTTACGGTAGCCAACGACGTGCAGAGCTCCAGTGAGCCCGAGAGCGCGAACTGTATTCTCGACTGAGATGCGAAGCTCGCCCTCGCCGACGAGCAACGCCTGAATACCGGGAACCCGCTCGCGCGCCGTCGCGATTGCGCGCACGAAATTGAGCGGATCCTTGTGTGGGACGAGCTGCGCAACTTGAACGACGAGGGGGGCACCCTGTCGAACACCTAACGCCAGCAGCGTCGCCGGCGTTGCCGGCACGATGCGCCGCTGAACATCGGTGCCGTCGGGAACGACCGCGATCTTTGCGCGGCCAATGCCATCCGACGCGAGAATGTCGGCGACGGCGCGCGAGATCGCGATCACGGCCGCAGCCCGGCCGTACTTCCATCGCGTTCCGAAGTTGTCGCGCAGGTGAAAATCGACTCGTCGCGCAGCGACGAGAGGCACGCCCGAAGCGATCGTCGCGAGACTGGCTAGTCCCAACGCATGCGCGGTATGGGAGTGTACGAGCTCGATGCGACGATTCTTTATCAGCCGTCGTAATCGCATCGCCGCGCGCGGATCGGCCTCGAAGCGAGGAGTGCAGGGCGCCACCTCGAGCCCCGCCTCGACCGCCCGTTGCGCAAGCGGCTCGCCGGGACGCGCCGCCACAATCGACAGATGGCCACGTCGCCGCAACTCGGCGGCGAGCCAGAGCGCCTGCCGCTCGCCGCCGCGCCAACCACGCTCCGTGTCGACGTGAAGAATGCGCATCTCGATGTGCTCGTGGGCTGCGGGCTGGGAATAGCTGAAGTTAGCTTTGTCCTCGCGTGTCCGTCGACCGCATCCTCATTGTCAGTCTCGACAACCTTGGCGACTTGGTGTTCGCGTCAGCGCTCACGCCACCGCTTCGTGAGCGATTTTCGCAAGCAATGCTCGATATCTGGTGCAAGGAGTACACGGCCGACGTGGCGCGGCTGGTCCCAGGGGTCTCCGAGGTGATCGCCTCGGATCCCTTCTGGGACCGAGCGCCCGGTCGAGGCAAGGGGTCGAAAGCATCCTTCTTTCGAGCCATGAGACGAGTGCGTGCCAAACGCTACGATGTCGCGGTATTCGCCGCCGCTCCGTGGAGAACCGCGGCCGCGGTTGCGGCAACGAGAATCCCGATTCGAATCGGGTTGCGTCGGCGAAAGAATCGCGCATTTCTCACCGAGGCGCTGCCTGACGAGAACCCACGCGAGCCGGTGATGTCCGAGCTCGCGCGAGTCCTCGAACCGCTGGGAATCAAGGCCGCCCCACTCCATTATCGGCTCGATCCGTCGACCTTGAGTGCACGGCGCGCGCGTCTCTCTGAGAGAGTCGCGGCGCCATACGCCGCGCTGCATCCTTTCGCGAGCAAGCAGAATCGGTGTGTTGCGCTCCCGATCTGGATCGAGCTGGCACGGCACCTTCAGCTTCGCGGTTCGACGATTCTGTGGGTCGGCAGCCCGAGTGAGCTGGATTCGCTGCGCAACGTTGCCGCAGATCCCGCATGGCGATTCGTGGACCGCGACACCGATGGTACACTCGCCGACACCGCGGCTGCACTCGCGGGTGCGTCACTCTTCGTTGGACACGACTCGGGACCACTACACATTGCTGGCGCTTTCGGAGTGCCTGTCGTCGGCGTCTTCGCTCCTGGAGAGCCGCTGCGCACGTTCCCGCAGGGCATTGGGCCGGCGCGAATGTTGGCCCGCTCGTCTCCGGTTGGAATAACCGTGGAGGACGTCCTTCGCGAGGTTGACGCGCTGGGATGAAGCCGATTCACCTCGATCGTATCTGCATCGTGATGATGAGTGCCGTTGGCGACGCAGTGCACGTGTTGCCCGTGCTCCACGCGCTCAAGCGGCACTCGCCCAACTCGCGTATCACCTGGGTGCTGCAACCCGGACCAGCGACGCTCGTACGCGGGCACCAGCACGTCGACGACATTGTCCTCTTCGATCGCTCAAAAGGCTGGCGCGCGTTCACCGACGTACGCCGAGAGCTCTCGACGCGCCAGTTCGACCTCGTGCTGAACTTTCAGGTGTACTTCAAAGCCGGGATCGTCACATCCTTCACAAGGGCGCCCGTGAAGCTCGGCTTCGATCGTGTGCGCGCGCGCGATTTGAACTGGCTCTTCACCACGGATCGCATTCCGCCACACTCTCCGCAGCACGTCCAGGATCAGTATCTCGAGTTTCTGTCACCGCTCGGCGTACCGAACCAAAATGCGGTTTGGGAGCTCGGGCCCTGGCCACAGGAAACGCATTGGCAGCGTGAGTTCTTTGCGCGACTCGACCGACCAGCGGCCGCGATTGTCGTCGCGACCAGTAAACCGCAAAAGGACTGGCTGCCGGAGCGTTGGGCTGAGGTCGTGGACGTGTTATACCACGACTTCGGCTTGCAGCCGGTGCTCGTCGGCGGACGAACCGAGCGCGAGCTCGCCGCGGAGCACGTGATCATGGAACGGGCGCGGCGCAAACCGATTTCCGCGCTGGGCAGCGGCCTGCGCAACCTCGTGAGCATTCTCGACGGATCGGCGCTCGTCCTCGCGCCTGATACAGGGCCGCTCCACATGGCGGTCGCGCTCAATCGACCGGTGATCAGTCTCATGGGTTACACAAACCCCAAACGCACTGGCCCGTATCGCCGCTTTCACGATTTGATTGTCGATGCCTACGGCGAGCCGGGTGAGGACTATCCTATCTCGATGGAGAATCGACTCGACCGAATGCCACGAATCTCGGTGAGCGCAGTCGTCGAGCGAATCGAGCGCTGGCGCGGACGTTACGCGGTCGCATCGCCGTGATTGACCCGCACCGGCCCGAACTCATAGACGAGACCTAACGATTCGAGCAGGCGCGCAAGCCGGTTGAGCGGCAGTCCCATGACGGCGAAATAATCGCCGTCCACGCGCTCCACGATCGTCGCGCCGTAGCCCTGGATGCCGTACGCTCCGGCCTTGTCCATCGGCTCACCCGTCCCGATGTACGCTGCAATGTCTTCCTCGGATAGGGCACGAAAGGTGACGTCGACCTCTTCGACGTCCGAAAGCATCTGCCCATTCCAACTCGCGGCGACAGCCGTGACGACGACATGTGAGCGTCCGCTCAACCGGCGAAGCATGCGTGCCGCGTCCTCCTCGTCTCGCGGCTTGCCGAGCACTTCGCCATCGACCACGACTATCGTGTCACTGCCAATCGTGACCGCGCCCGGCGCCGAGATCGCCGTCGCCTTCCCGCGTGCGAGCCGTTCGGCGTGCGCTCGCGGAGCTTCGCCGGCGAGATAGCGCTCGTCGATGTTCGCGGGCCGCACCTCGTGCGCGATCCCGATGAGTGTCAACAGGTCGCGTCGCCGCGGAGACTGCGACGCAAGCACGACGGGCACGCGCTCGACGCTGCCGTTAGGTGACGACATCGTTAGCGCTCGAGCCAGAGTGTGACCGGACCATCGTTGACCAGCTCGACATCCATCATCGCCCCAAACTCGCCCGTCGCGACGATAACGCCCTTCTCCCGGAGGATCGCGACGAAGCGCTCATAGAGCGGTATCGCGGTCTCCGGCCGAGCCGCGTCGATGAAGCTCGGCCGGCGTCCTTTCGCGGCGTCGCCGTAGAGTGTGAACTGAGAGACCACCAGCAGCTCACCTCCGACATCGGCGAGCGCCAGATTCATCTTGTCTTCGGTGTCCGCGAACAGCCTCAGGCCGATGATTTTTTCGGCCATCCATGTCGCGCGGGCTTCATCGTCCGTGTGCGTAAAGCCGACGAGAAGAAGAAAGCCTCGCCCAATCCGGCCGGACGCTCGAATCGCGCTGCCTTCGCGGATCCGCACCTCGGCGCGGGAAACCCGCTGCAAGAGAACGCGCATGATTTCGTCAGGCACTCGATACGTGGTGCAGGCAAGATAGCGCGTGAGCGGCGAAGATGGCCGCTTGCCGCTGGCGGAGCACGGCGTCAGCTTCTCTGGTCATGTCAGTTCAGCCCCCGCCCCCGTTCTCGTCCCCGCCCAGCTCAGCGAATGCGCGCGGTGCGGCTCGGGCTCCAGCGTCTCTGTCGCAAACCGTCGACGTCGAGACGCCCGAGTTGGTCGTCTTTTCGTACACGATCGCCGGCGTCGGTTCGCGCGCGCTCGCCGCGGTAATCGATTCGTTTGTCATCATTGCGCTGATCTTTTCGCTCCTGCTCACGCTCGCGGGTTTTGCGTCCACTCAAGCACCTACCGGCCCCAAGCCAGGAGTATTCGATGCTTGGGGGCTGGCGATCATGGCGATCGCGATCTTCTGCGTGCAATGGGGCTATTACATCGTATTCGAGGGGGTTTTTGACGGCCAAACACTGGGCAAGCGATTGCTCCGGCTTCGCGTCGTTCGCGATGGCGGCTACTCGGTGAATTTCGGAGCGTCCGCAATTCGAAATCTCGTTCGGTTCATCGACCTTCAACCGTTCGGGACGTACGGCGTGGGCATGCTCAGCGTGATCTTCTCCAAGCAAGGGAAACGGCTGGGCGACATCGTTGCCGGCACGATCGTCGTTCGTGAGGCCCTGGTGCGGCAGCTCGCCCCGCCCCAGTCCAAGGAGCCCACGCAAGCGACGCCGGCCCTCGAGACGCTTCTCACGGAGGACGAATACATTGTCCTCGAGCGATTCATCGAGCGGCGTGGAGCACTCGACCAAGAGCGACGAAGCGCTCTCGCGGCGCAGTTGGCGTCGCGGCTCGCGAGCGCCCTGCCAGCTGGCGAGCCGTCGTTCTCGGGCGGCAGCACCGACCTCGCACGTTTGGTCCGATTGTACGATGCCGAGCGCGCGGCGCGCGCGCACGGAGCGGCGGCGCGCCAGCAGCGGGGCGCGGCCCGCGAGCGGAACGTACTCATCGCCAC
>DATEGN010000029.1:0-5313 GCA_035280125.1 Gemmatimonadaceae bacterium
CAATCACCGCTTCCGAACGGATGTCCAGGGACTTGATCGCTTCGTGCGCGGCGGTGAGCTCGGCCGGATCACTGGCATTCGCGCCGGCGATTATCGCCTCCAGCACTCGACAGAAGGATGGCGACTTCGCCGGCCGGAGGCGGGCGGGGGCGCTTTTCTCGATCTTGGCGTTCCGCTGCTCGATCTGGCACTGTGGCTCACGGATTTCGGAGATCCGGTGCGTGTCGCCGCGCACATGGAGCGAGCGAAAGGCGCGAGCGCGGTGGAGCAGGGAATGCTCGTCCAGATTACGTTCGCGAATGGCTTCGTATTCGCCTGTGACGTCGCAAACGACTACGTCGGCCAGGAAGAGCGCTGGTGGTTCGAGGTCATCGCGACGCGCGGGAGTGCCCGTATGGCGCCGTTGCGAGTTGTCAAAGAGTTGAACGGGCGCGCGACGGACGTATCACCTACGGGAGCCGCCGGACGCGAGAGTGCGTTCATCCAATCGTACCGAGCGGAGCTCGCACATTTCGTTGCTGTCGTCGGCGAGGCAAGCCCCTACGAGCCGCCGACGGACCAGGTGAGGCTATTGAAGATCGTCGAAGCGGTGTACAAGTCGGCCGAGGAAGAGAAGGAAGTCCGGTTGTAGTTCGTCGTTGGTTATTGGTTGCTGGTCATTGACTGCCATGAAGAACGACCCATCACGAACCACCGACGACCAATCACCAGCCACCATTCACAAGCGCCAGGAAGATCTTCGCCTCGATAAACGTCTGCAACAGGCTCTGATCGATCATTCCCTCTTTCGCTTCCTCCGACAGAATATCGAGCGCGCGTTCGGCGGGGACGGCGCGCTTGTAGGGGCGATCGGTAGCCGTGAGTGCGTCGAAGATGTCGGCGATGGTCATCATACGCGTCTGCACGGGGATCTCGGTCGCGGTCACCCGCCGTGGGTAGCCGGAGCCATTCAACTTCTCATGATGCCCGTACGCGATCTCGGGAATGCGGCGCAATTCGCGCGTCCAGGGAATCTGCTCGAGGAAGCGAAAGGTGTGCGTGACATGTGATTCGATCTCGCGGCGCTCGCGATCGTCGAGATTGCCCTTGCGAATCATGAGGAAGCGAAGCTCCTCGTCTTGCAGCAACGGACGCTCGACGCCCTCGAAGTCGATATAGGTCCGTTCGTTGATCTCCTTCAACTCATGGAAGCTGCCTTCGGGCAGAATCGTCGGCTCGTTCGCCTGGACGATCGCGTCGAGGAATCGATTCAGCTCGTTGCGCCGCGAACGGCGGAGCTGCTCGAGCCTCGCGACGAACTCCTCGTACTGCGCCGTTCCGTGAGAGAGTAGATAGTCGGCGCGCTCGCGCTCGAACTGAAGATCGGAGCGCTGCAACAGGAACGCGAAACGGTGCCGGATGAGCTCGAGGTCCCACGGATAGAGTTTCTTCTGCTTGATGAGCACTTGCTCACGAACGCCGACCTTGCCGAAATCATGGAGCAGACCCGCGTAGCGGAGCTCGCGGAGCTGCTCGCCAGTGAACGCGAGTCCGCGATACGGTCCCACGCCGCCGCGACTCACGGCCTCGGCAAGGCTGACCGTGAAGGTGGCGACGCGACCCGAATGACCCGACGTCGTTGGGTCTCGCTGCTCGATCGCGGTCACCGCCGCGGTGACGAAGCCCTCGAACAATCGTTCGATGTCCTGGTAGAGCAGGCTGTTCTCGATGGCGACAGCCGCCTGTGAGGCGAGCGCGCTCACCAACTCGACGGACTGCTGATCGTAAGGGAGTACTTCCCGCTCGGTGATCTCGTTGGACGAAAGGACCGTCTCGCGGTCGCGCTTCCGATTGATCAACTGCAAGACGCCGATGATCTCGTCCCGATGGGTCCGCATCGGAATCACCAGCATCGATTTCGTGCGATAGCCGAATTTCTCGTCGAAGCTCCGGTTCTGGCGATACGAGACATCGTTCGGCAGCAGATACACATCCTCGATGACCAGGGGCTCGCCGGTGGCCGCGGTATATCCGGCCAGGCTCGAGTGATCGATCGGGACGGTGATCTCTGGAAAGGGAAGATCCTTCAGGGAGTAGTTCTGCGAGAGGCGGAATCGCAACGTTGTCGGAGCGGCGCCGTTGTCGACGCGCTCGACGAGATAGAGCGAGGCAGCGTCGCTGTTCGTGATGCGCCGAGCTTGTGTCAGGATCATCTCGAGCAGTGCGAGCAGATTACGCTCGGTCGAGAGCGCGACGCCAACGCTCGTGAGCTCGGCGAGCTCGCGATGGCGCACGGCACGCTCTTCGCGCGAGACGTGCGCGCCAACGAGGCTCACCGCATGGCGGAACGCGCCCTGGAGCAGCGCGTGCATTGCGCCTGGCGGAGCATCGGCGGCGACATAGCTCGTGAGCAGGTCGGTCGGGAATTGAGGACCGGGCTCCGACTCGCCGGGATCCCCGAACCCGACCAGTGCCGCGACGCCAGCCAGCTCGGCAAGCCGCCGCCGATCGTGCTCGATGCCTTCGAGAAAATGGTGATCTACGAGGATCACCGTTGGCCGATGCGGATCCAGTTCCGCCGCCACCGGAAATGACCCGACACGCTGAACTTCGATCGTATCGTTGTTGCCTAACGGCAGCCCTTTTGCCGCACGTCCCGCGGGTGCAATGAGCAGCGGCCGCGCCGATAGGTAACTTAATGAAGCGCTCGCCGGCGACCTGGAGTAGATCGCCGGCGCCTGAGACGTCCTGGACGGGCGATCAGTGCCCAGTTTTCTGTACCTTCGCCAGATTCTGTTGGGCCGGACCGAAATCCGGGAATTTCTCGAGCACAGCGCGGTACAGTTCAGCGGCCTTCTGGCGATTGCCGCTGTCCTGTTCATCGAGCGCCTTCGAGTAGAGCAGCGCAGTCTTGACGTCGAGCTTCGTCGACTTCGCCGACGTGTTCTGCGCGACTTCTGCGGTCGTTGCCTGGCGAGCGGCGTGTTTCGAGCTCGACGCATCGCCAACCGCGGCGGGCTTTTTCTGCTCCGCCTCGCCTGTCTGCCGTGCCGGTGCGGGCAGCTTGAGCTCTGTATTCAGCTTGGTCGACAGCTGACCGATGAGGCCGAGCACGTCGTCACCCTTGCTTTGCAACTTCACTGGATTGGTGATCGCGCCTGTCTCGACGCTGATCACTCGCGACGTTACGAGCAGCGTCCCCTTGCTGTCGCTCATGAAGCCGCCGGTGATCATGTACTGGGCGCCGAGCAGCTTGCCGAGGCGAACCGCCGTCTGCGGATCGATGCTTTTGCTTTGCACGAGCGACTGTTCCTGCAAAATCGATTGGATGCGGTCGCGTTCCACGACGCGCATGGAGGAATTCGATGCCATGTCGGTGATGAGCAGATCGGCAATTCCTTTCCCGAGGCCGTCGTAGTCCGCGCGATCCTTGCCGAACGAGTTGTTGTCGAAGTACAGCACGGCGACAACAGGGGAATTTGCCTGCGCAAAGCTCGCGACAGGTGCGGCGACCAGCGCGGCCAGGGCGACCCACGCCTTCATCGACGTCCGTGCTCTCATCTGCCTTTCCTCCAAAACGGTTTGCTTATACCAGCAGCGTCATTCCTTCTGCCGCCGCGAAAATGTCGAGCGTTCCACCGTTGCGTGCGGCAAGTGTGCGGCACTCGTCCACGCGGCGATCCACTTCGTCGTCACTGCGCTCAGGCTTGTGATGATAGAGCACCAGCTGCTCTACGCCGGCCTCCAGCGCCAACTCCACGGCCTCGTTGTACGTCGAGTGACCCCAACCGCGAAAATGGTCGTACTCTTCGGCCGTGTACATCGTGTCGTGCACCAAAACACGGGCATCGCGAACAAAATCGACGAGTCCCGCACGCCAAGCTTCGCGTCGGTCGTATTTGGCGCCAGGTCCAAGCTCATTGTCCGAGATGTATACCAGAGCGCGATTCCCGTCGGCCCGCTCGGTGAATCGGTACCCAAGTGCTCCGCCCGGATGCCTGACTTGATAGGCGCGCACTTCGTAACCGTTTCCCTGGCGGCACTCATCGGCGATCTCGGAGAAGTTGATTGTGGCGTTCAACTCCTCGAATGCAACGGGGAAGACGACTGGCGACATCTGGTCGCGGACGACGCGGCCGATGTCCGTTTGGAGGGCTTTGGCGCCCCAGATTGTGAAGTGATTTCCGCGCTGAAAGATGGGACCAAAAAAGGGTATCCCTTGTATGTGGTCCCAGTGGGCGTGGGTCAAAAAGATGTCGCCGGTGATCGGCGCGCCATTCGCGCGTGAGATCAGCGAGCGTCCGAGCTCGCGAATGCCGGTACCGGCATCGAGGATGATGAGCCACCCTTCAGAGGTCCGCAGTTCCACGCAGGGAGTGTTGCCCCCGTAGCGGACCGTGTCGCGCCCCGGCGTCGGGATCGAGCCCCGCGTACCCCAAAATTGTAGTCGCAAGCTCATTGCGTACCGCCCTGGCGCGCGATCGACAGGATGTCGCAATCGAGCGCGCAAAGGCTAGGAAGGCAGTCACGGCACCCCCGTGACAGCTGTCACAGCTACATCCGAACCTGCGCCCGTTGTTCCAGCGCCGCGCGATCGGCGAGAGCAATGCGACGGCGTTCGACGGTAATCCAGCCGGCGTCCTGGAAATCCTTCATCGCGCGGGAGACCGTCTCGCGGCTGGCCCCGATCATTTGCGCGATCGTTTGATGCGTGAGTGTCTTCTCAATTGCATTGGTTCCGCTCTCCTCGGCGAGGTCGAGGAGCAGCCGTGCGATACGCCCTGGTACGTCGAGCAGGACGAGACCGCCGATCTTGTCGTCGGCGCGGCGCAGCCGGCGCGACAGCTCGGTCAGCAGCGACCACGCGACGCTCGGCGAGGATTCGACTCGCTTCCGAAAGTCTTCCCGGCGCAACACGAGCAGGTTCGAATCTTCCATCGCGATGACGTGCGCCGAGCGGGGTCGATCGTCGATGAGTGAAAGCTCACCGAAGTACTCGCCGACACCGAGCACGCCGAGAATCACTTCGCGGCCGTCTTCGCCGATGAGCACGACTTTGACACGGCCGTCGCGCACGACAAACAGCGAGTCGCCGGGGTCATCTTCGAACAGAATTACACTGCCCTTGGGATACGACTTTTCGCGCGTCACCTCGGCGAAGCGCTCGAGCTCGATGCGATCGAGCCCGTTGAAGAGCGGAACCGTCGCCAGAAAATCGACGTTTTGGGTTGTCACCTGGCTCACGAGGACTCCGTCGGACGCGAGAAACGGTAGACTGCTGCGGCGCTCTGGCCGCGCCGAAGTTACGCGGGCCGAGGGCCGCTGTCAAACTCC
>DATEGN010000030.1:0-4012 GCA_035280125.1 Gemmatimonadaceae bacterium
GCGAGTTCGCTCTTCCTCGCGCACCGACTCGAGTCGCGCCGCGAGCGCCCGCAGCTCCTCACGTGATTGCGCGATCTCTTCCGCGGCGCGATGGCGGTCCGTGATGTCGCGCTGAATGCCGAGATGTCCGGTGATTCGACCTTTCTCATCGTAGACGCAGAGATAATGACCTTCGATGCGGACGGGCGTGCCATCCATGCGGCGTTCGTCCGTCTCGGTATGCAGATGCCCCGCGTCGAACATGGCGCGCCACCCCGCCTTGCCTCCCTCCATGTCGTGCGCAAAAAACTCCGCCGGCGTTTTTCCGATGAGCTCCGGCAAATCGACGCGATATTGTCGTGCATAGGCCTCGTTCGCGATCGTCATGCGTTGATGCTGAAATACGTGCTCGAGTATCGCGTCTTTGTCCACCGCGTCGTTCCATTCGATGGGCTCATCGAGCATCATGATGAAAAACCCATCGATCGATTGCGCGAAGAACAGCTCGCGCAGACTGTCGGGTGAAAGGGACACGAGAAGTCCGCCGCGAAGTATGCGTTGTTAGGCGCCTCGAGAAACATCGGCGCACGACGTGGCGCCCTGTAGGACAAGTGACTACGAGAGCCGCCCAGGCGCCAGAGGTTGTCAGCGTCCGTCCTACACGTGTTTTCTCTTGTGTCGTACGAGTCGCACCTTGCGTTGCCGATTCGTGATGCCGAGGTCGACCGCTAACCTCCGCGCACACAATAAAACCGGCGATACCAATGTCGATTGTTCCACTCAAAATCGAGCGCGATGAGGAACATCTCGAGACGCTCATCGTCGACGGGCGCCTGATCGCATATCAAGATGTGGGATGCGGCCCCACGATCATTCTCGCCCATTGCTCCGGCGCATCGCATCGCGTCTGGGCACCGTTCGTCGATGCCTTTCGCGGTCGCTATCGCGTGATCGCGCCAGACCTGGTCGGCTACGGGCATTCGGAAAAGTGGCCGATCAATGCTCGGCTGCATCCCTGGTCGGACTTGAGCGCGCTCGTCGCGCTCGCAGAACGATCCAGTGCGCCTGTGCATCTCGTCGGGCATTCCTACGGAGGCACGGTGGCGCTCGAGGCGGCACGTGTGCTCGGTGCGCGCGTGAAGAGCGTCACGTTGATCGAGCCGATCGCGTTCCATCTGCTTCGACTCACTGGTCGAATGCAGGAGTGGCAGGAGCTCAGCGATGTCGGGCGCGAGATGATGGAAGCGCTTCGACTTCGCCGAGAGCACGGCGCGGCTGGCGTCTACATGAAGTACTGGGTCGGGCGGCTTCGATGGTGGTCGATGAGCCCGAAAGCTCGGCGTCGAGTCCTGCTCACCGTCGGCAAGGTGGGAGCGGAGTTCGAGCTCGTGTCGGGACTCTCGACGACCGCCGGCGATTATCGAACTCTCAACGCTCCAACTCGGCTCGTCGTTGGTGAGCGAACACGCAAGCCCGCACGCGCCATCGTCGACGAACTGCTCGACCTGTTGCCAGATTCGCATTTGAAGGTGATTGCAAACGCGGGACACATGAGCCCATTGACACATGCTCACTCGGTTGCGACGCTGGTCTCGCAACATGTCGAGCAGGTCGAGGCAAGCCTCGGACGGATGAAGCCGACGACCTGGCAAGCGGCGCAAGCGCGGCCGAAGCGGCGATCGATCGCGTGAGTCTTTGATAAATCGCGGCCATTCCGTTACACGACCGACGCGGGACTGATCCGGAATGGGGCCAGGGGCGTAAGGAGTAATGGAAACGCGTGTCTTGACACTTGATGGTCCCGGTGGCACATAGGGGCCATTCTGATCGGAGAGCACGCGTGACACATGCAGTTGGAATCGGCCTTGGTGCCACAGGCGACCGCTCGATCGGTCTTTCTGAACGCCTCAACACGACCTGGCACCGGCCCGCCCTGCAATTCTTCATGGTCATCGTGCTCTTTCACTGGGTCGAGCACATCGTACAGGCGTATCAGGTGTTCGTCCTGCACTGGCCCAGGCCGATGGCCATGGGTCTCTTGGGCATGTACTACCCCTGGCTGATGCGCACGGAGACGCTGCACTACGGATTCGCGGTGGTGATGCTCGCCGGGTTGTGGGTGCTTCGCCGCGGGTTTACCGGCCGGTCGCACACGTGGTGGATGATTGCCTTCGGGATTCAGTTCTGGCATCACTTCGAGCATGCCCTGCTCTTTTACCAGGCGATCACGCACCACTACTTCTTTGGCGGCACCGTGCCGACGAGCATTGGGCAGATCTGGATCCCGCGTATCGAGCTGCACCTCTTCTACAACGCCATCGTCTTTACACCGATGGTCGTGGCGATGTACTACCACATGTACCCGCCTGCGAACGAAGTACCGAGCATCAAGTGCGCGTGCGCGAAGCATCGACACCGACCGGTGGCCGTCGCGGCGTGAAGCGAATGACGTATGCCTCGGCACCTACTGATTTCCGTATCCCGTCGATCCAGCCGAAGCAGAGCGCCTCATCGACGGACTCGGACCAGGTGAGGCTCGGCCGAGCCGTTGGTTCCTGCAGCCACTCACGGAATTCGGCCGGGCTCCCGAAATAGATCCGATCGGAGATTCTGTCAGGCACGATTCGCAAACTCCCAACTGCTCCAGTGATCGTAGCGTCCGCCGGGTGAAGTCGAGAGCCAGCGCCAACCGCCCGCAACGAGCCGCGCGGCGAGGATTCGTCGAAATCCGCCATGGGTAACGACGACAATAGTCGCGGAGCTCTCCAGCTGTAGTCGAAGCCACGCCGTCGCGTCATTTGCCCGGCGCACGAATTCGTGATCGCTTCCGACACGCAGCCGATAGCTCCACTGCCAGTAACTGAACTTATCCCAGACCCCAATCGGCAAGGCGACTGGCAGCCAGTGCGGCGGCTCGAGACGGATCTCGCGCAGCAACGGGGACGTTACCACAGGCCGCCCGTCGGCGAGCCGCTCCGCCGAGGCGATGGCGCGCCGCAGATCGCTCGCGACGACGAGGGCGTCACGCGCGACAGCAAGGAGCTTCTCCGACGGCACACTGTCGTCTCTGATCCCCTCGGCGTCGTACGCATCCTCGAATTCACCAACGGTTTCGTGCGTCAGCCACCGCCCATCGTGCACGTGCGACGACCGTCCATGTCGCACGAGAAGCAGCCTGCTCGTTAGGTCATGGTCCATGGGGAGATTTGCCCCTCCGTACTTGCGGTCCAACGGAGTATGATCCACGTTACATGCGGCGACGGTCCGCGCCAAACCTCTTCGACCTTCCCCCAGCGAAGGTCCTCGTGAGGCAAAGGGGGGCAGACTCCCGGATCGCATCGGTGGGCCTTTGGCGCCGCGCGGCGCTGCTGGGGGGCGTTCGTCGTGGCTTGACCAAGGGAACCACGAGACATCGATGCCTACCAACAAGGATTTCAAGCGTGTCGTTCGCGACCGCATGAAGAAGACGGGCGAATCCTACACCGCCGCCCGCGCCCAGCTCATTCGCAACAAACCGGCCCCCGCCCCGAAACGTCGCGCGCGCGTCGAGCGCGCGCTCAGTACCGCCGGGCAAGCCGATTACGCGAAGATCGCCGGCATGAGCGACGCGTCGGTAAAAAAGGCCACGGGCTGCACGTGGGAGCGCTGGGTCAATGCGCTCGATAACGCGAAGGCCGAAAGCTGGACACATCAGCAGATCACGGAGTACGTGCAGGCGAAATACGACGTACCGGATTGGTGGACGCAGATGGTCACTGTTGGCTATGAACGCATCAAGGGACTTCGGGCGCGCGGTCAGCGGCGCGATGGCAGCTACGAAGTGTCGAAGAGTAAAGTGCTGCCCGTCAAGCTGACGGCGCTCTTTGCCGCGTTCGGTGACGCGAAGCGTCGGAAGCGCTGGTTAACGGGTGTCGAGCCGGAAGTGCGGCATGTGACGCCTAACAAGTCGATTCGAATGCGCTGGCCAGATGGATCGGCTGTCGACATCGGTTTCTTCGAGAAGAGCGCGTCGAAGAGCCAGGTTGCGATCGGT
>DATEGN010000031.1:0-2836 GCA_035280125.1 Gemmatimonadaceae bacterium
AGCTTCCGAGCGAACGTCTCGCGCCGCATCTGTCCAACCTGAGCGAGCGACTGCACGGTCAATCGAGCAGGGCGCGCGTGCGTGGCGCACCAATCGACGTACGGTTGCAGCCACTTTGGCGAGATCGTGCACACGAGACGCCGAACGATCTGGTCGGCCGTCCGGCCCTCATCGACCTTGAGGAGCATGTCGCGCGTCATTCCCGCTGTGTTCGCGCCGAGGATGATGACGTCCGTTAGATCGAGGTATTGCACCCGCACGAGCGCGCGCATATCTGGCCCATTGAGGTGGGATATGAGATACACACGAGTGGCGGGCCACCGTTCGAGGATCTGTCGCACGGTCACGCGCACATCGACTTCCGTGGCCTCGCGGCTCCCAACCACGATGACGTCGGGCCACCCACGCTTCGCATGCTTCACGAGGTCGCGTGCATCGCGCACGAATTCCAAATGCGCCGCTCCGACGACGGACGAGCGGAGGTGCGCGGACGCCTCAGCGTCCCCGACGATGGCAAGAATGCGGAGCATGTGGTGCGACGTCTTTGCCTAACTGTTGCCGACCGAATGCGAAGCGATGCGGAAGGTGCCCGTAAGAACACGGGCTGGTGCGCGGGAGTCCATCATACCGCTCGGACCGGACGCGCGGAACTACCGAGAGATCGCGACGTCGCTCCGACTCTGTGTTCGAACGAAGCGATCGCTGCGATGGATGAGGCCGGCTCGCTAGCGGCGTTCCAGCAGGCAGTCGGGCAATGTCGTTAGGATTTCTCGAAGTCGACGCCGCGCTCGCCATTCGAGGAGCATCCGCACGGGCTGCCACACCGCAGCGAAAGCCGACAAATCCTAAGTCGTGAGTGCGCGTCGCGTCGCCGATAGAGCATTTTGCTCAAGGCATTGAGCAAGAATGCTCAGTACCTTGAGTAGCGTGTAAGGCGGAGGCACGGCAATATTTCGATTCTCGCAGCGAGGAATCAATGTCGGTCCCGCATGCGCCGCCTTGCACTTTAGCGCGTGCTCCATTGCCTCCCGCCATCCGCCGAGCGTAATCTATGGCCATGGTCCAATCGCTCGACCACTATTGGACGCCCGACGAGGTGCGCGCCCTACCGGATGATGGCGCCCGTCACGAGTGCATCGACGGGATGCTCATCGTGACGCCGGCGCCAAACGGATTGCACCAGCGCGCGATAGCGTTGCTGTGGGACAAGCTATCTCCGTACGTGCGGCGAGAACGCTTCGGCGAACTCTTATCGTCTCCCGCTGACATCGAGATCGAGCCCGGTACACTCGTCCAGCCCGACCTGTTCGTGTACCGGATCCCAGCCGAAGGCATTGTGAAACGCGATTGGTCGATCATCAAGCAACTGGTACTCGCCGTGGAGTTCCTCTCGCCTTCCACAGCGCGCTTCGACCGCGGACTCAAGCGGCACTTCTATCTTCGTTCGCCGACCGACGAATTGTGGATTGTGGACATCGAGTCGCGCGTCGTCGAGCGCTGGCGTGCCGGTGATGAGCGCCCCGAAGTACTCACCCATCGCCTCGTGTGGCATCCCAACGCCGCGGTCGAGCCATTGCATGTAGCGTTAGACGAGTTCTTCGCGGCGGTCCACGGAGGGGGCTAACGCGCGCACGGTGTCCCATCGACTCGGTCGGCTCCCGACGGACTCACGACCTGGACGAGGCGGCGGCTGGCGCTGGAGCATCTCACCGGGGCGCGTTTTCAGGAAGAGCGCTATCGACCCTATTGAGCGCAAATGAGCCTGAGCGCCCAACACTGATTCGGGTTTCCTCCCACGAACCGCGGATGGTTCCGTGACTCAGGCGACCTCTTAGGTCAAGCTCTCCGCGATCGCAGCACCCTCCAACAACAAGGTAAACCGCTCCATCACTATCGCTCCCAACGACAACCTCATTCGGAAGCGCGTGGCCGAGCAATGGTCGAAAGTCCAGAGCATGTCGACCAACCACTTCGGTGCAGACCCCTGCACTTCTGCACGCAGAGGGCACCGGTACCAGCGAATCGAGCACGACGGCCCCACTGACCCCGCGATCATTCGCGTTGGACGAGAATCGCGCGTCCCAGTGCCCAAGCAGCTGCTTCGGCGCAATCCGTCCGACGGGGCGCGAGCACGCGCCGCCTAACGCCAGCATGGCGACCAAGAGTGCGCGGCTCAACGTTGCAGCGGAGGCACGGATCGTGACCCTCTTCATGAAGGGTGATCGCACTTACAGGGCACGCGGAGCAACCGAGTTCGTCAATCTGTGCTGATGTGACCGTGAGCGGCATGGACACGATCGACCAGTCGCAGGAACAACACGCGCCAGTTAGGCGATGAATCTCTCACCGCAAACGTGACTCGCCGCTCCACGTCCGCGTCGTCCTTCCAATAAATCGCAATCGCGCGCGTGAAGCTCGTTCGCACGGGCACGTCCACCCCTGTCACCCGATCGATAGGGACATCGATACGCTCATGCCCGCACGTAAAGACCAGCGTGTCCCCGCAGAGCCAGAGGTCGTGTAGTCCGCGGCCAACGTAACGGTAGGACGCGCACACGAGTGCAGCTGCCGCAAGTCCTTCCGCAGTTGGGAACCAGGTGTGGTGGCGCGCAGACGTCCAAGCGTACCAAAGAGAAAATGATACCAGAAAGCCTAAAAAAATCCTCGGTCCGACATAGTGGTACGTGAAGGTCAACGGCCACGAGATTCGCTGGCCTGCAGTCGGATTCAACTTTGTTCGTCGAAGACTGACTGGAAGCATGCGCGTCGTCGCGCCTAGTCGTGCGCGGTAAGATTGCTGTCGACCACGAAGGACTTTCTCAGACGAAAATGTCCC
>DATEGN010000032.1:0-5209 GCA_035280125.1 Gemmatimonadaceae bacterium
ATTTCGGTCTCTCGGAGCACAAGATCTATGGCGACGGCGTGGTGACAGGCTACGGCCGCATCGACGGCCGTCTCGTCTACGTGTTCTCGCAGGACTTCACGGTTTTCGGAGGCTCACTGTCCGAGACCTTCGCTGAGAAAATCTGCAAGATCATGGATCTCGCGGTGCGCAACGGGGCGCCGGTGATCGGCCTCAACGACTCTGGCGGCGCGCGCATCCAGGAGGGCGTGCTCTCCCTCGGAGGCTACGCCGACATCTTCTTACGCAACACGCTCGCGTCAGGTGTTGTGCCGCAGATTTCGGCAGTCTTAGGCCCGTGTGCCGGAGGCGCGGTGTACTCGCCGGCGATCACGGACTTCACGTACATGGTGCGCGGCAGCTCCTACATGTTCGTCACCGGGCCTAACGTCGTAAAGACGGTGACGCACGAAGACGTGACGATGGAGCAGTTAGGCGGTGCCGATACGCACGCGCGCACTTCGGGCGTCGCGCACTTCGCGTTCGATTCGGAGCCAGCGTGCCTCCAGGCGATTCGCGAGCTCTTTCGCTTCATTCCCTCGAATAACATCGACGATCCGCCGCGTGGCAAGGCGACCGATCCGCGCGATCGGCGCGATGAGCAATTGCTCAGCGTCGTGCCTGATAATCCCAATAAGCCGTACGACATGCACGACGTGATCACGCGCGTGATCGACGATCAGGATTTTTATGAGATCCAGTGCGACTTCGGGGCGAATATTCTGTGCGGCTTCGGTCACCTCGGAGGCTTCAGCGTTGGCATTGTCGCGAATCAGCCAGCCGTGCTCGCCGGAGTGCTCGATATCAATGCGTCGCTCAAGGCCGCGCGTTTTATTCGATTCTGCGATGCTTTCAATATCCCGATCGTTACGTTCGAGGATGTTCCCGGTTTTTTGCCTGGGGTGTCTCAAGAGCATGGCGGAATCATCAAGCACGGCGCCAAGCTGCTCTTCGCCTATTGCGAAGCAACGGTGCCGAAGCTCACGGTGATCACGCGCAAGGCCTACGGCGGTGCGTACGACGTCATGTCGTCGAAGCACATTCGAGGCGACTACAACGTCGCGTGGCCCACCGCGGAGATCGCGGTCATGGGGCCCAAGGGCGCAGTGGAGATCCTCTTTCGAAGGGAGATCGCGGATAGCGGCGACAGTGACCGGGCGACCGAGGCCAAGATCGAGGAGTATCGCCAGAAGTTCGCCCATCCATACGTGGCCGCGAGCCGGGGTTTTCTCGACGACATCATCGACCCGCGCGACACGCGTCCTCGGCTCATCGATGCGCTCGAGACGCTCCAAACGAAGCGCGACAAGAATCCGCCGAAGAAGCATGGGAATATCCCGTTATAGTGGCGAGTGGCGCGTGGTGCGTGGCGCGTCATTCACCGACTCGCGCCACTCGCCACGCGGTACCCGCCACTAGTGTTTTCCAAAGTTCTCATCGCCAACCGCGGCGAGATCGCGCTGCGCGTCATCCGTGCGTGCCACGAGCTTGGCATTCGCGCCGTTGCGGTCTACAGCGATGCGGATGCGCGTGCGCCGCATGTGCGTGCCGCAGACGAGGCCGTGCGGATTGGGCCGCCGCCGTCCTCGGAGAGCTACTTGCGCGGGGAGCGGATCATCGAGGCGGCGAAAGCGACCGGCGCCGAAGCGATTCATCCTGGTTACGGTTTCCTCTCTGAGCGCGAATGGTTCGCCCGCGCCGTGCGCGATGCGGGCCTGGTGTTCATTGGACCGCCAGCGGAAGCAATCGCCGCGATGGGGAGCAAGACCGCCGCGCGGCAACTCGCGATCAAGGCAGGCGTGCCCATCGTTCCCGGCACGACCGAGGCATTGCGCGACGCGCGCGAAGCTCACGAGATCGCCGAGCGTTTTGGTTACCCTGTTTTGTTGAAGGCAGCGGCCGGCGGTGGCGGGAAAGGAATGCGCGTCGTGCACTCGGAGGACGCGCTCGACTCGTCGCTCGACACGGCGCGCCGCGAGGCAAAGGCAGCCTTCGGTGACGACGCGGTCTACGTCGAGAAATACATCGTCGGACCGCGCCATGTCGAAATTCAGGTCCTGGGCGACTCGCACGGCAAGATGCTGTCGCTCAACGAGCGAGAGTGCTCGATACAGCGGCGGCATCAGAAGATGATCGAGGAGGCGCCGAGTATCGCGGTGACCCCCGAGCTGCGACGCCGCATGGGCGAGACGGCCGTGCGCGCGGCGAGCGCTGCCGGTTACGTCAACGCGGGCACGTGCGAGTTTCTGCTTGACGCGAAGGGCGATTTCTACTTCCTCGAGATGAATACTCGACTCCAGGTCGAGCATCCCGTGACTGAGCTCGTGACCGGGATCGATCTCGTGCAGTGGCAGCTTCGAGTGGCTGCGGGTGAGAAGCTGCCATTCGCACAGCAGGACATCGTGCCGCGCGGATGGGCAATCGAGTGCCGCATAACGAGCGAGGACCCCGCGAACGGCTTTCTGCCCGCAACTGGTCGCGTCCGCCACCTGCATCTGCCTGCTGGACCCGGTGTGCGCTGGGATGGTGGAATCGAAGTCGGGAGCGAGGTAACACTGTTTTACGATCCGATGCTTGCGAAGTTGATCGTCTGGGCGACGACGCGCGAGTTGGCGATCGAACGGATGCACCGCGCGCTGCTCGAGCTCACGATCGAAGGCATCGAGACATCCCGAGACTTCCATCTTCGCGTGATGGAGGACGAAGAGTTTCGGCGTGGTGCGATCGAGATTCAGTGGCTCGAGCGCCGGCTGCCATCATTGTTAGGAACCCAGCCTCGTGAACCACAGGCGCGGATTGCAGCGATCGCGGCCGCGCTGCTCGTCGATCGCGAGCGCGCGACGCCTCGGCACCGGAAGACCGTCTCGACCGGGAGCGAGGCGAGCGACGATGGCTGGAAGCGCACGGCGCGCGTGGATAGCCTGCGATGAACGTGGCTGCCGTACCCGAAACAGTCGACCTGTCCGTGCAGAGCATTGCCGCGGGTGGCGATGGTGTCGGCCGCAGCGAGGGTTTGGTGGTCTTCGTGCCGCGGACAGCGCCGGGCGACGTCGCGCGAGTACGGATTCATGCCGTCAAGCGATTTGCTCGCGGACGTCTCGAGTCGCTGATCGTTCCGTCGGAACAACGAGTCGAACCGCCGTGCAAGCACTATCGCGACGACGACTGTGGCGGGTGTCAGCTTCAGCATCTTCTCTACGACGCGCAACTCGAGGCTAAGCGGGGCATCGTGCGCGACGCAATCGCTCGCATCGCGAAGCGCAATGCTGACGTAGGGCGGACTCGCGCGAGCGAGCGCCAATGGCGATATCGGAGCAAGCTCACGCTCGCAATGAGGCGCATGGGTAGCGAGTGGATGATGGGCTTGCATCCTTACGCTGATCCGGTGGCGATCTTCCAGCTCGAGGATTGTCCGATCACCGACGAGCGCGTTGTCGCAACATGGCGGGAGATCATGAATGCCGCGCGGTTCCTTCCCGAAGAAGCCGAGCTGCGCGGAACTGTGCGCCTCGCCGATGACGATATCGTCGTGCATCTCAAAGGCGCCGCCGTCTGGCCCACGAGCGTCGCGTTCTTCGATGCGGTACCGTCGGCGAGCGCGCTGTGGTGGAGCGCAGGGAACGACGCGCCGCGTGTGTTGCACGAGCGGCGACACGCGCCGGCGGGAGTTTCGTTTGGACAGATCAATGCTCGCGTGGCGGAGCAGCTCAGGGCACACGTGCTCGAGCGCGCCCGCGCTCACGCGCCAGAGACCGTCGTCGACGCCTACGCCGGCGCGGGCGAGACGGCAATTCCGCTCGCCTCGTCTGGAATCCGCGTCACCACGATCGAGCTCGATCGTGAAGCGGCTTCGCTGTGCGCGCGCCAATTACCGGAACGTTCGCGCAGCCTCGTCGGCCGAGTTGAGAGTTTGATCGCAAAGGCACTCCCGGCTGACGTCGTGATCGTGAATCCACCGCGCGCTGGAGTCCACGAACGGGTTACGTCGGTGCTCGAGGACTTCTCGCGACGTCCCCGCGCCATCATTTATGTGAGCTGCGATCCGGCGACGCTCGCGCGCGACCTTGGTCGGCTGCCGAGCTATCGGATCGCGACGATCGAGACGTTCGACATGTTTCCTCAAACAGCGCACGTCGAGACTGTGTGCGAGCTGGTGCCCGCGTCATGAAGTACATGGTCACGGTGAATGACGCGCAGATCGTCGTCGATCTCGATGGGGAGAACGTCCGGGTTGGCAGCGAGTCCATGCGAGCGCGCCTCGCCGAGGCAGACGAGAGTCCGGAGCGCATCCTGACCATCGGTGACGAGATCCACCGCGTTTTCGTGCGTCCGGGAGACACCCGCGGCCGATATACGCTGTGGGTCGATGGTTTTCGATTCGAGGTCGAAGCGCTCGACGAACGTTCACGCGCGATTCGCGAGCTGTCCGCGGCAGCCAGCGCGCCGAAGGGTCCCGCTCCGTTGGTTGCGCCGATGCCTGGCATGATCGTACGCATCAACGTCAACGAGGGCGATGTCGTGAAGCCGGGGCAGGGGCTCGTTGTAATGGAAGCAATGAAGATGGAGAACGAGCTCCGCGCGACCACGGGCGGAGCCGTTAGGCGTGTTCTCGTCGCACCAGGGACTGCCGTCGAGAAGGGCGCGCTCTTACTCGAGATGGAGTGACCATGAACAAGCTTGCAACACTGCCCGCGTCGATCGTGCTGGCTGCAGCCGTCGCGATTTCCGTGCACGCTCAAGCAGGGCCGCCGTCGACCGACATCTATCTCGCACCGATCAAAATGGCCGGCGGAAAAATCACCGTCGGCACGCCTCTGAACGTCACCAATCGCCCGGGCTACGATAATCAGCCTTCGTTCACGCCCGATTCGCGCGCGATTCTGTTCACGTCCGTTCGCGGCGACGCGCAGGCGGACATCTATCGCTATGAATTGCGCACCAAGGCGACCTCGCGCGTGACGACGACGCCCGAGAGCGAGTATTCGGCGACGGTATTCGGCGACGGCTCACGCTTCAGCGCGATTCGTGTCGAGGCCGATTCGACGCAGCGCCTCTGGAGCTTTCGCCTCGATGGCAGCGATCCGCGAGTGGTATTCGAGTCCATCAAACCCGTCGGCTACCACGCATGGGTCGATTCCACGACGGTCGCGATGTTCACGCTCGGGCGGCCTAACGCGCTCGTGCTCGCCGA
>DATEGN010000033.1:0-12122 GCA_035280125.1 Gemmatimonadaceae bacterium
GCGCTCGAGCCACGCCGGAAAGCCTTTGACAACGTTCTTCTGGAAAAAGCCCTTCTCACCGATGCCACGATGGAATCGCTCCATCGTCACGGGTCGGCCGACGATGTGCGGCAGCATCACCGGCGCGACCATCTCGTAATAGTCGGCCAGCTCGCCTTTGGTGATGCCGTCGTCGGGGAAGAGAACCTTCTCTGGGTGACTAATCACGGGGATTCCCGCACGACATCTCGCGCGTCCTTGTCATTCCTCACTGCGATGAGTCGCGAATGTCGCAGCTTGCCGTGTACCGTCCACTCGATGAACGAGACCTGTACCACGATCTCCGGCCGGACCCAGTGCGCGCGTACGCGCGGCAAGCCGGTCGCTCGCGTGAAGGGAGGCGCCGCTATCTCCAACGAACCGAGGCGCTCGCGTAATTCGCGCAACAGCTTGGTGTGGAATCCGGTGCCGACCTTACCCGCGTACACAAACTGATCGTCTTCGTAATACCCGACGAGCAGCGCGCCGAGTCCGATGCGTGTGCCCTGCGGATCGGTGAAGCCACCGACGACGAGCTCCTGCGTCGCCTCGCACTTCATCTTCAGCCAGTGCGGCGAGCGGCGGTGCTCGTAAGGCGCATCTCGCCGTTTCGCGATCACGCCTTCCCATCCTTCGGCGCACGCGCGCACCCACGGCTCAGCGTCGTCGAGCGGTACGACGCGCTCGATGGGCGGCTCGAAGTGAATGCCGACGAGAAGCGCCTTGCGCTCGTGGAGCGGCAGCCCCGTTAGGCAACGGCCATCGAGCCACAGCAAATCGAAGACGTGGTATGAGATTTTGGTGTCGCCGCGCCACGCGAGCTCGCCATCGAGTATCGCGTCGGTCGCGTCGAGGCGTACGATCGCGTTGCACACGGGTTGATTGTACTGGGGCAGGCGATTGCGCGAGAGCAGTCGTACATCGCTCCCTTGCTTGAATGCCAGCGCACGAATGCCGTCATACTTCCGTTCGAAGATCCACTCGGAGCCGGTGAATCGCTCGTAGGTGAGCGTCGCGGCCATCGGCTCCAACCATTCCGGAAAGGAGGACATCCCGGGTCACTTACGAGCGATCGCGATCCGCATGTAGTGCGCTTGCTCGACCTTCGCCTGGCCCTGCGCAAATTGTTTGTTCCAATCAGCCATGCCCGAGTCCTCTCCGACGAGAAAGCCGACCGATCGAACGTCCGCTGCCATTTCCTGGGGCGTCCAGGCGCTGATTTGCGGCTCTCCGATCAAGCGGAACATCAACCGGGCGATGAACCGGCGGTGAACGGTGTGGTAGTTCACGATCAGCGTCGAGCCGGGCGCGCTTCTCTCGGCGACACTCACAAGGGTTGCGCGCATTGCCTCATGAGTCAGGTACATCACGACGCCCTCCCAGATCCAACAGGTTGGTTGCGAGCGATCGTGTCCGGCTCGCTCCAACACCGTGTCGAGCGACTCGCGCTCGAAGTCCATCGAGACGAAGGTCACGATGCCCATGGCCGGAAGCCGCTCAGGCAGGCGTCGGCGTTTGTCGCCTTGCGTGGCCGGATGATCGACCTCGAAGACTTTCACGCCTGTGAGCTCCCTCATTCGCCAGGCGCGGCCGTCGTACCCAGCGCCGAGGAGGACGACCTGCTTCGCTCCACCGGCCACGGCATCGCGCACCGCACGATCGATGGCGACGGTGCGAAGGCCGATCGTGTCGGCCATCCCGCGCGCCATCTCCAGCCTCATGCTACGCTTTCCTGCACGAAACCGGCGCTCGATATTCGCGAGACTCTTTCCCCCTTTCTCATTGAGAAAGCCCCGCGCCGTGGGATCGTGAAAGTCGGCGACGTGCGAGATGCCAAGATCGGCTAGGGCACGGCCAAGGGCGACGAAATGAGCAGTGCGGCTCGGTCGGTCACCTTTCACTGAGTTCTCCGCGGAATTTCAAGGATTTGTCTACGTGTCTGGCATGGGGCACTGAAGATGAGTTGCATCGCTGCGTTCGGCGAGTGCATATTCGCGACGACGGCTCCCTCCCACCGACGACAATGCGGCTTCGACTCCTCGGCAGTCTACTGCTCCTGCCTGTTGTCGTTCAGGCGCAATCGGGATCTGTCTCGACAGCCGGTCCTGCGACGACAAGCAATCTCGAACGCCCCGCGCCTGGCGAGTGGCCACAGAACGGCCGCGATTACTACAATCAGCGCTATTCGCCGCTGCAGCGCATAACGACTGCCAATGTCGCGCACCTTGCACCGCGCGCGCTGTTTCAGCTCCAGATGGCGAATGCCAACGGGGGTGCTGAAGCGACACCGATCGTCGCCAACGGCCGCTTGTACGTGTCGACGGACTACGATGTCGTCACCGCCTTCGATCTGCGAAGCAAGAAGCAGTTGTGGCGATATGCACCGACCGTAGACAAAGGTAAACCATGCTGCGGACCCGTGAATCGCGGCGTCGCACTGGCCAACGGAATCGTCTACCTCGGTACGATCGACGCGCGGATCATCGCGCTCGATGCCAACACCGGCTCGGTACGCTGGGAAAAGGTGAACGCTGACGCCGACTCCGGCTACAGCATAACGATGGCGCCGGTCGTCGTCGGGAATCGCGTCATCGTCGGCACATCCGGCGGCGAGTTTCCGACGCGCGGCAGCGTCACCGCGTACGACGCAACGACTGGCGAACGGTTGTGGCGATGGTACGCGATTCCGTCACCTAACGGGGGCGGCTGGTGGGGTAAATGGGCGGCGACAGCGCCCACCGGAGAACTGCTGGGGCGCAACCTCGAGCGGGAGCACGCCGACTCGGCCACATACGCCGAGAGCTGGCGCACTGGTGGTGGGCCGGTGTGGGCGCAGCCGGCGTACGACCGAGAGACGGGAACGCTCTTCGTCGTCGTCGGCAATCCAGCACCGAGCAACGATGGCAGAAAACGACCCGGCGACAACTTGTATACGGGATCAGTCGTGGCGCTCGATATCACGAGCGGGTCGATGCGCTGGTACTTCCAGGCAGTTCCACACGACGTGTGGGACTACGACCTTGCGACACCTCCCGTCGTTACAGCCGAAGGGGGGCGGAAGCTGCTGCTCGTTCCGAGCAAGATGGGTTGGGTGTACGTGCTCGACGCGTCAAATGGTCGATTGCTTCGTCGATCGGAGCCATTCGTTCCACAACTGCATCTCTTCGCTGTGCCGACGGAGGAGGGAGTCGCGGTTGCTCCTGGTCCAACGGGCGGCGCGAACTGGCCGCCCTCGGCGTATTCGCCACCTAACGATCTGTTATTTGTCCTCGGGACGCACTTTGCATTCACGCTGTCTCGCGCCGAGGTCGAAGCGCAGAAGGGAGAGATATGGATTGGTGGAAAGCAAATACCGGTCGCCGCGGAATCGACATACGGCACGATCAGCGCAATTCGGCCATCGACGGGCAAGATCGCGTGGCAACGCCGAACGAGCTGGCTCTGGAGCGGCGCTCTTGCGACGGCCGGAGGTCTCCTTTTCGTCGGCGATAACGACGGCTGGCTGCGCGCGTATGACGCACGCACTGGTCGCACGCTCTGGGAGTTTTTCTGTGGCGCTGGTGTGAACGCGCCGCCAGTGAGCTTCGAGTTGGATGGAGAGCAGTTCATCGCCGTAGTGGCCGCGGGAAGCCGCTATTCGGACGCCCACGGATCCGCACTTCTCGTCTTCGGCATCGGCGCAGGTCGCGCCGATATCAAGACCGAGTTGGCGGGAACAGCTCGTTCGTCAGGCGATGATCGCGCGCAGTCATGGCCACCGGATAGCGCGACTCGAGCTGGGCCGAGCCTCGTGTACTCCAGCACGCAGCGCGTGGCGTGGATCGGCATCGATGCAGATGCCCGCGCAATGAGCTTCAACGCGGCCGCGCGTGGCGGTGAGACGTTCGTCGTACCGTTAGGCTGGATGGTCGAGATTCGACTCCGCAATCGAGACGCGGCTCCGCACTCGGCGCGCATCGTGCCGGCCATGGATACGTTGCCGCTGACGTTGCCGGCGGCGTCGTTTCCAGGCGCCGAGAGTGCAAATGCGACGGCGGGGCTGGCCTACGGTCGAAGCGAAGTTTTCCGATTCAAGGCGGATCGCGCTGGCAAATTCCTCATCGCGTGCGCGGTGCCAGGTCACGCGGCGACGGGGATGTATGTGCAACTCGTCGTTCAGCCGAATGTGTCCGTTCCGTCGTCGCGACGGTAGCGGTAAACCTTACGGATAACGATAGACCGTCGAGGGAGCACCGAAGAACTCGACCGTCTCTGCCGCGCGAGCACCGAGTGAAGTGGCGACGCGGATCGACCCTGTGTTCGCAGGGCGAATGATGCTGGTGATCTCTCGCCGCTGCAGCGTGTCTCGTGCGAATTGCAGTGAGGCTGCCGCTCCCTCGCGCGCGTAGCCGTTGCCCCACGCCTCACGCGCGAGAACGTACCCGACCTCAAAGGCGGGAAATCCTTCCGGCTCGTGACAACCGATGCGGCCGAGTAAGCGACCACTCTCGCGATGCTCGACGGCCCACAATCCGAAGCCGCGCAACATCCAATGGCCGAGAATCATTGCCATCTGACGCCAAGCATCGGCGCGGCTCAGCGGCTGGCCTTCACCGAGGAATTGGGTGACGGCGGGATCTGCCATGATTGGCGCATACTCCTCGAAGTCACTCGGGGTGAATGCGCGGAGAATTAGGCGGTCAGTCGAGAGCTGGGGAATTGTCAGCACGTGTCGTTAGTGCTCCTCGCGGCGTCTGGTAATTATGGCCACGCTACCCACTCGGCAGGAGCTGAGTGAGCGCCTCCGGGCGTTCGACAGCTGGCAGCTCCCCAGGTTCGGCATCGCGATCGTGCTATTTCTGGTCGCAATCTTTGCTAACCTACCGCTTCTGCGGTGGCTGCCGCAGCATGGGATTCCGCGCCAGGTGATTGTGGTCATCATGGCGGCGGAGCTCAGTGCAATGGCGGGCTTTCTCTGGTACGTAAGGCATCGGGCGCGTGCGGCAAGTCTGGCGTGTCCAAGCTGCAGGCGGCCGTTCACCGACTCGCGAGCGCGTCGTCAGGCGCTGTCGGTTGGGCGCTGCCCGTCGTGTTACGCTCCGCTCGCGTCCGATACAGTCGAGCCATCGTACCCTGGAGGCCGACGATCGGATGGTCACATAGACCATGCGAAGCGACGCGCGCTGCTCGCGCAAGTCAAGGCGATGTCTCATACGGCAAGCACGACACCCCTGGTGACCGCCGCGCAGTTCTTCGACGGCAACGGTGACGATGGCTCGATTGCCGCGAACCTCATCGAGCACCCAGGCGTTAGGCGCTTCGCCGAGCTGACGTCGGCGATCGAGGCACGTGCCGACGTGGAGGCGGTACTCGTGGGTATTACCGACCTCATGGCTGACGGCGAGGGCTCGTGGCCTTACAGCGATACGCTCTACGTGCTCACTAGCGCGCCGCCATCTGCCGTTCGCGGGTGGCTCGCCGAGCTCGCGCCCGATGAGGTAGAGACGGGGTTCGCAGGCGGCGTCGCTGCTCCCCCGCTCGGGCCCGGTATGGCCCCGGTTCGCGTGTGGTGGGACTGAATTGCGGGTTGAGGGTTGCGGGCGGCGGGTAGAGAGGAGAGGGTTGCGAGTAGAGGGTAGAGGGTAGAGGGTAGAGGGTAGAGGGTAGAGGATACTCGCAACCCTCCACCGTCTGCTCTCTACTCTCCACCCTCTACCCACTACCGTCTACCCGCCAATGGTCGCACATCGGGCTCGTTTCACTCTTTTCGCGGCGCTCGCCGCGCTCCTCGGTCAAGGCTGTGCCGCGCCGCGAACCGCTTCTGAGCCATTGCGCGCGCCGAGCAGGCGCTACGATCTCGTGCCGCTCCCCAAGGAGCTCGTTCCGAGGACAGGTGAATTTCAGCTCGATTCAAAGACGCGAATCCTGATCACGGATACCGCGAGTGCATCGCTCAGGTCCGCCGCGGAACTTCTCGCTCGGCCTTTGCGTGCCGCCTCAGGCCTGCCGCTGCCGCTCGCGCCACTGATCACGGGCGAGGCCGCGTCGAATGCGATCGTCATTCGCTTGGATTCTGCGTCGACGCGCGGCGGCGGAGATGAGCAGTATCGCCTCGTCGTCGACAACACCGCTGCCGTGCTCACCGCCTCGGCGCCGGCCGGAATAATCGACGGTATACAAACTTTGAAACAGCTCCTGCCGTCAGCGCTCGGCGCTGGCCTCAGGGCAACCAGTCCATGGGGCTCGACCACCACGCCGCAGGTCAGCCTCGCGGGCGTAGCTACGCGGTGGTCGATACCAGCCGTCGAAATCGCGGACGCGCCCCGCTTTCGATACCGCGGCATTCTCCTCGACGTCGGGCGCTATTACTTCCCGCCCGAGTTTCTGATGAAGCTCGTGGACATGATGGCCCTCTACAAATTCGATGCGCTGCAATTGCATTTGACCGATGATCAGGGCTGGCGCATCGAGATCAAGAAGTATCCAAAGCTCACGCAGGTCGGCGCGTGGCGAAAAGAGTCGATGATCGTTCGCGACGGCGAGACGTACGTTGGCGACGGCAAGCCGCACGGCGGCTTTTACACGCAGGATCAGATACGCGCGCTCGTCGCGTACGCCGCCGCGCGACATGTCACAGTCGTCCCCGAGATCGAAATGCCTGGTCACGCCGGCGCCGCGCTCGCCGCGTATCCCGAGCTTTCGTGCAGGGGAGGACCATTCGAGGTGTCGACGAAGTGGGGCGTGCACGAGGACATCTTTTGTCCCAGCGAGCGGACCTTTGCGTTCCTCGAGGACGTGCTCACCGAAGTCATGCAGCTCTTCCCGAGCGAGTACATCCACGTCGGCGGCGACGAAGTACCAAAGACGCGATGGAAGGCGAGTCCAATCGCCCAGGAGCTCATGCATCGAGAGGGACTAAAGAACGAAGAAGAGCTGCAGAGCTACTTCATAAAACGAATAGAACGGTTCCTGCGATCACACGGGCGGCGATTAATTGGCTGGGACGAGATACTCGAAGGCGGGATCGCGCCGGAGGCGACCGTGATGTCGTGGCGTGGGATCCAGGGCGGCATCACCGCGGCGCAGCAGGGCCACGACGTCATCATGAGTCCGACCGACTACGCCTACCTCGACGCGTATCAGGGCGACCCGACAACGGAGCCGCGCGCGATTGGCGGATTTCTTCCGCTCGATACGGTCTATGCGTGGGAGCCGGTGCCTAACGCCTTGACGGCCGATCAGGCGTCGCACATCCTCGGCGCGCAGGGAAATCTGTGGACGGAACATGTGCCGACGTCGACGCATGCGGAGTACATGCTCTTCCCGCGGATGCTCGCCATGTCCGAAGTCTTCTGGTCGCCGAAGGAGCGGCGCGATTGGAGTGGATTTCGCTCGCGCGTGCCGGCCCAGCTCGCGCGGCTCGACGCGTTAGGCAGCAACTATCGAGTACCTGATCCGGTCGGGCTGATTGCCGAGCGTAAGGTGCTCGAGGACCACGCGCCGGTGGCCTTGAGCAGCTTCGTCCCGGGATCAGTCATTCGCTACACTATCGACGGCAGCGAGCCGACGGCGTCATCGCCGGCCTACACTGCGCCGATCGATGTCCGGGTCGGCAGCTCTCCGGTGACGGTCAGCGCACGGCTCTTTCTACCTAACGGGCGATCGGGGGCTGTTGTCCGGGAGCACATCGAGCGCGCCGCCTGGCATCAGGCGTTGAGCGTTCGCGCCGACTCGCTCCAGCCGGGCCTGCGGTACGCTTATGCCGAAGGACTGTTCGCAGCGGCCGACGATGTCACTACCGTCGCGGCCACTCGCACCGGTATCGTGACTCAGGTCATGCTGCGCGGCGACGAGGTGCCGGAGAAGTATGGCGTCCACCTCACGGGATATCTGCACGTGCCTGACGACCAGCTCTACACGTTCTACCTCCAATGCGACGACGGAGGGAAGCTCCGCATCGATGGTGAGCTGGTCGTCGACCATGACGGACAGCACGACGCGACCGAAAAGGCGGGCCAGGCCGCGCTGCGCGGAGGATACCACGCCTTCGACCTCGTCTTTTTCCAGGCGATGGGGGGCGTCGCGTTACGGCTTTCCGTTTCCGCACCTAACGCGACGAAACGCGAGGTACCGAAGGAGTGGTTGAGTCACGGGGGAGACGGCCGCTAACTTTTCAACGCCTCGAGGCCCAGCCGTCGGGAAACAACCACCCGAGTCCACCGCAATAGCAAGAGAATCCGACGGGAGACTCCCCGCGTCGAATCGAACCCGACCCCCTGCACGCCGGACACTCAATTGCGTCGGCGGGTCGCACTGGGATTAGTGCCGCCAGTTCGGCAAACTTTGTCCAAGCGTGTCCAAGTACCGCGAGCTCCGCGTTTGGCACGCCGACAACCTGGAGATCGAAGGGTTCGTCGTTCTTGAACGAAACGACTCTCCCGTCAGAGATCCTGATTCCAAAGTTGCGATTGGAATCATCCGTCACTGGGACGATGCCGAGCTCCTGTGCGACTTTCCGAAGCTCGCGCGCTCGCGGTGTGTCCTCCGCGAGAAAGGAATCCAGCGATCGACGCAGACGCGCCTTATGATCCGCGCTCAACATGCGCCCGAGAGGTGTCCATCGAATCACCATCTCCATCGCCGGCCACTGTGCGGACGAAGCTTCGCACTCGTTCCTCGTCCGTCTCCTCCCACGCGGTTTCGTCCTGAGGCAAAGCTCTGCGCACGCGCAGCTCTCGACGGCTCGCCAATTCTCCGGAATTCGTCAGAGTCGTGAGCCGCACGTGCACCTCTCGCACGCCGGACAGTGATACGAGTTTACGAACGTTCTCCTCGCGGACACCGCCGCCCGCCAAAACGGCCAGGCGAGCGCCTGCCTGACGCACGAGGCGGCCCAGTGTCGTTGCACCCTCCACAGCCGTCGCCGCACCACCAGCGGTGAGTATGCGGTCGACGCCTGCATCAATCAGCGATTCCAGGGACGCCTCGAGGTCGGGCGTGACGTCAAATGCACGATGGAACGTCACTGGAAGACCGTTCGCGGCCTCCACCAGACACCGAACGAGCTCCAAGTCGATCGTTCCGTCGCGACGCAGGGCGCCGATCACGACGCCGTCGGCGCCGAGCTCTCGGGCGATGACGATGTCACGTCGCATCACGTCGCGCTCGGCATTGGAGTAGACGAAGCCGCCGCCACGGGGACGAATCATCACGAAGACCGGGATCGACGCCGCCGCCTTGCACGCCGCGATCATCCCCGCGCTCGGCGTCGTTCCGCCGTCGAAGAGCGCATCACAGAGCTCGAGCCGTCGAACGCCGCCTCGCTCCGCCGCAATGGATGACGCAACGGAATCGACGCAGGCTTCGACGAGAACCGGAGTATTGTCAGCCGGCATGCTGCCTAACGCTACGCTGCTGTCTGAGCGCTCATGACCGGCAGCCGCAGCTTGCCGACGGCGAGCCAGGGCATGCCACGATACGAGTCCGCCACGACCCAACCGACGGTCGTCAGCACCCAGGAGCTGAGGAACTCAGTCCATTGCGGCGCGGTTGCAGCGCCCGACATCGCAATTGGTACCCACACGATGAGTGTGAAGAGTCCGATCTGGAACGCCGACAGCGTGGCGGCCAAACGCGCGAATACTCCGGTGATGATTGCCACGCCGGCCGCGATGAACGCCGCGCCGGTGAAGTACGCCCAGAACACGTGCCAGGGTAGCCAGCCGGGGATCAACGGAGTCGTGTCTTTGAGATTGGTAAAGTGGGCCAGGCCAAAGGGAATCAAGCCTATGCCATAGAAGATCCTCGCGGTGCGCAGAGCCTTCTCACCGCTGTCTGCGAACCACACGTACAGAACGCCGGCCGCTGCGATCATCGCCGCGGTGTCACCGACGGCCCACCACGTATCGACCGCGGTGGGGGCGAAGAAAAAGCGAGGCAGCCTAACGAATATCATCCAGATCACAAACGACACGAGCAGCACGCGAGATGCAAGGAGTGCCGTGCGCCGCCAGAGTAGCCCGATGCCAGTGAGCAACAGGATGATCGCGCAGAGATAAGCGATTGCCGTCCGACCTGGAACACCGATCGGCACCCCGGACCATGTCGGCGTGAATCTGCCTCTGCTCAGGCCAATGACTCCGAGCCCGATCATGGACACCGCGAAGAGTGCGTGACCCACGCTTCTGATGCGCATTGGCGTTGCCTCCCTAGCCAGTTCGATCGAACGCGCAACGACACTAACCTGCGACGCGCTTGGACATGAAGATGTCCGGCTTCCCAGGGCCATTCGCGTCGGGCAGGACTCCCGTCACCACGAATCCTAGGCGCTGATAGAACAAGAAGGGATGGCGCCGGCCCAAGTCGCGCAAGTCGCGGAGGTGGCGGAGGACGTCCGGGTAGAGGTCGATCCCGCCAACCGACGTCATGAGTGTTTCGTCGTCAGTGCCCGCGGTGAGCGTGTCCGCGCCTCGGCGCCAGACCTCGTGCTCGATGGCTTCGACGAGCGCACGACCGATGCCGCGCTAGCCGTGTCGAACTCCGAAATCAGTAGCGCCGCGGCCGAGTCGAGCAGCGCGGGCGACAACGAGGCGAGATCGGCGATGTTCATGACACTGTCTCGCGGCACCTAACGACGAAATCACCCGAGTCGTTCTGCTGAGCGTTCGGATTCGCGGCGCGCAGCGCGGCCCAGCGATGCCCCGACAGCGACCAGCACGCCTCCTGATAGCGTAGCGAGCGTGAGTACGAGGACGCGCGTCGTTGCCGGCGGCACAGTGACCCACACGCCGAGGACCCATGCGATGAGGCCAAGGAGCCAGATGACAACACCGGCACCGAGCAGCAGAGTGGCAAAACGACGCATTGAGCAAGCCTCCACGGTGAGGAGTCGCGCCGGATGGTCGGCGCGAGATACGGGCCTTACGGCTGCACGGCCGTCCGAGTGCCACTAAACGAAGAGCTCACCGAGTCGCAGCGTCGTAGCGGGATGTGTTCACGGTTGGGGAGACGCCTGCTGCACCACTGGCAGGATCAGCCGCGAGGCCTGCGCTGCAGAGTGATGAATGGTGTTCTTGGCTGAGCGCCAGGTCGTCTCGTCGTAGTTGCGACCGCCGGTGTTCAAGTTGCGGTCGAAGCGCGGGAAGTTCGAGCTCGAGATCTCCACCCGCAGGCGATGGCCGGCCGGCAGGTACCAGGCAGTCGCGTGCAGGTCAACCGGCACTTGGTAGATCGAATCCGCCTTCATCATTTTTGCTTTGTCGAAGCCGTCTCGGTAACGCGCACGCGTGATCCCCTCGACCATGTTCATCACGCGGCCGTCGGGGAAGACATCGAGAAGCTTTACCGTGACGTCGGTATCGAGGGCATTCGAGCTGATGTAAATGACGGCGCGCATTGGACCAACAAGCTCGAGTCCATCGCTGAGCATTGCGGTTGAATAAACCAGAACGTCGGGACGCTGCTCGATGTCGGCATTGTCAAACGATCCGGGAACGTCCTTCGGGTCGCCAGTGCAGCAGATCGAGCCGCCGCGAGAAGGAACGGGGTTCGCCGGGTCGTACGTGAAGGTGTCGGCGCGCTCGCGCTGTGGCATCGTTAGGCTCAAGCGGCCGTTGCCACGCGAGGAATTCGCGGCGCCATCGCTGTGCAGATAGAAGGAGACCTGCTGCATGCCGGCCACCGGCCACCGGTCCGATGAGCGCCACGCGTTGCGGCCGATCTCGTAGTACTGAATGCGCGGCAGCGAATCAATCGCGTGCTCGTTCCCTCGAAGCCACCGGTCGAACCAGGCGAGGTAGGTCTCCCAGTAGTGAAGCCGCGCATCGCCGACGACGAGGTTGCCCGACTTTGTCTCAGCCGTCGCCCGTTCCGACATACAGTGCGTGGTCGGTGAGATGATCGCGTACTGCCCGTCGCGCGCCCGCGACGTGGTGCCGTTCTTCTGAAAGATCGCGCGCTCTTCCAGCGCTTCCGCCGCCATGTCGAACCACGACGAGACATGCAGCACAGCCGCGCTCACGCTGTCGTCCGCCGTGAGGTAACCTTGCTTGTCCCACCACGAGTCGTCGGGGCTGCGCTCCAGGAAATTGCGCCAATCCCAAGAAGGCGAGCCGGCGCGGTCGGTC
>DATEGN010000034.1:0-3427 GCA_035280125.1 Gemmatimonadaceae bacterium
CGCATTCGAGAGCCCCGGACTCGGCCCGTTAGGCGTCGTCGACGACGGACAGGTCGTCTTTCGCCGCGCGCTGCCCGAGCTGCCGCCACCGCTCGATCCGCCGTCGCTCGGCGGTCCAGTCGACATCGTCTACGCCTGGGCAGGGTCCGATTCGCGATTGCTCGACGCCTCGCGCCGCGACGCTCGCGGCGTGGTCGTCGCCGGCATGGGCCGCGGCAACGTTCCGCCCGCGATGATCGAGGGAATCGACCGCTGGCACGATGAAGGAAAGCCAGTGATCATTGCCTCACGAGTCCAGCGCGGCCGAGTGGGGCGAACGTACGGCTATCCAGGCGGCGCGCGCCGGCTGCACGAACGCGGCGCTATCCTCGCCGGAAACCGCAGACCTCAACAGGCGCGTATCGATCTGATGCTCGCGTTAGGCTGCGGGCTCTCGGTCGAGCAGATCAGGGCGCTTTTTGAGAGCAGCTAGGGAATAGGGGCGAGGACCGTGTCTTCCTAGCCCTCTCTAGACCCTAGCCCCTCTTTTCCGCCAGGTATGGAAGCATTGCCAGTCGAACTCCTGCGCTGCGCGAACCTGATCCGGAAACCCGAAATAATCCGTCCACCCTTCCTGTTCCGCGCGCCAGCGGCAGCACCAACCAAAGTCGAAGACGTGCGTCGCGCCCTTCGTTCGCGCTTCGACGGTTCCGACGAAGTCCGAGCACCCCGATGCCCCCGACACCGCCACCCCGTGGATATCGAGGTCCGGCTCGGTCGCGAGCATCTGCATCAGGAGTCGCTGCACTTTGACCCGAGGGACGTACGAGTCGATGCGGATTCGGTCGGGTACGGCTTCACGACTCGCGCAGTACGCTCGGACATCAGCCTTGAACTTCTCATGAGCCCGCGACTTCGCGAGCAACATCTCCAGCTCCTGCAAAACTCTACCCTCCCGAACTCGGAGTTAAATCGATACGGCGCAGCCAAATATGGCACTTCGAGGCAATTCAGTGCACCCCTAAAGAGCTTCTCGCGCCGATATGTCGACATTATTCTCCACGCCCGGCCAATTCGCCCCGCCAGAACAGTCCGCCTGAGCGCTCGAAATGTCTCTTTTGCATCCTCCTGAGCCCGTCCTTGCGATTGCAAAGCGGTTGGAGGACGCTGGCTACGAGGCATGGTGCGTCGGCGGCGCCGTTCGCGACGCCCTGCTCGGCCATCCTCATCTGGACTGGGACTTCGCCACCTCGGCAACGCCAGACGAGGTCCGAGAGGTCTTCGGCAAGCGACGCACGATTCCAGTGGGCATTCAGTTCGGCACGGTTGGCGTGCTCGACGCGCAGGGCACTCTCCACGAGGTGACGACCTTCCGGCGGGACATCAAGACCGATGGCCGCCACGCCGAAGTGGAGTTTGGGGCGACGCTGGACGAGGATCTCGCGCGTCGCGACTTCACGATCAACGCCATCGCGTACTCGCCGTTGAAGGACGATCTCCGCGATCCCTTCAGCGGCCAGGCAGATATCGAGCGCCGAGTGGTGCGTGCGGTGGGCGATCCGGACGCGCGCATGAAGGAGGACCGGTTGCGCGCGTTGCGCGCTATCCGCTTCGCGGCGCGCTTCGAGTTCGATATCGAGAGCAAGACCTTGTCGGCGATCGAGCGCAGCGCGCCTCACATGGGCCGTCTCTCGCCCGAGCGAGTGAAACAGGAGCTCGAGAAGACGATGGAGCAAGTGAAGCGGCCGGGCCGCGCGCTTGCGCGCTGGAAAAGCACCGGCGTACTGGCGACGGTTATCCCCTCCCTAACGACCGTACGCGACGAAACGCTCGAGGCGCTCGATCGACTGCCTCAGCCCGTACTCGCGCCCAAAGCCTTCCGGCTGTTCACACGCGTTGCGGCGCTCTTCATCGAGCTCGGCGAATCACAATCCCGCGCCGCGCTCACCGCGCTGCGCTTTCCACGCGCCGAGATTCGACGGATCTCGGCGCTGGCGGCGACGTGGAGTGAGATTGGTTCGTCGCTTACAGAGACGTTGACGCGCTCCACGCCGCTGACCGACACACAAGTTCGGCGCTGGGTCGCCGCAATTGGCAGACTCGATCTCCAACCCTTCATGCGTATCGCCGGCGCATTCTCGAAAGCTCGTCACCCGGACGACATCGCCATCGAAAAACGACTCGCCTCTCTCTATCGACGCATGCTTCGCTCGGCGCGCAGCGATCCAATCGAGATCGCCGACCTGGTCATCGACGGCGACGACCTGCGTCGTGTGGGGATACCGCCAGGTCCCGTGCTTGGTAAGATACTGAAAGCATTACTCGAGGCCGTGCTCGAGGACCCAAGTCACAATACCAGGGACTGGCTATTGCAAGAAGCTCAACGCATTGCTCGTGATTCTAGCCCCTAGCCCCTAGCCCCTAGCCCCTAGCCCCGTAGCTCCATTGTTCTTTCGCGGCCGTACTCCTGAAGCCTCCATCTGGCGTCGCTTTCGAGCGAGCGCCGACGGCTTCACGTTTCTCCAGGAATCCGAGCATTACTCGGCGCACGTCGTCGCGAACGCCGAGCGCGTCGTCGATCTATTCTACACACTTTCTGAGCAGCTCTCGCCCGCCGTCGATGTCGTAATCGAAGACCTGCGCGGGGGGCAGTCAGTCAAAGGCGAGGGCATCGCGCTTCCCGACGTACGTGAGCAGCTGGCGAAGCTGAAGATCCTGCTCGCGCGCTACGGCGGCATCGAGTTCTCGATCTTCACGTCGGAAGATCAGTTGACGCTAAACCCGCATCTCGAGCTCTTCATCTACGCGCGCACGGATCGATGGTTGTATCTCCTCGAGGGCAAGGGGTTGGAAGAGCAAAAGCGAGTGCGAACGAAGAGCTGGAAGATGAAACGCGAGGATTTCCCCGCCGCGCCAGAGCTGGCTACCGCTCTCGCGGCCGCGGTCGAACGGCTGGGCCTCAAGCCGGCGTGACGCGCGCAGAGCTGCTGTACGCGATTGCGGCAGCAGGCGCGAACGTGCTCGGAGCCGTAGCGGTCATCAGCCGCACGCGCTGGAGCCTTCGCGCGCTCGACCTGATCCTCTCGCTCGCCGCGGGCTTCCTGATCTCGGTCACTCTGCTCGATCTCTTTCCCGAAGCGATTGCTCGGTCTGGAAGCAGTGCTGCTCTGGTTGTCCTCGTCGCGTACATCCTCGTGCATTTAACACAGCACACGCTTGGAAGGCATTTCCATTTTGGCGAGGAGACGCACGAGGTCTCGGAGCTCGTGAGTATCTCCGCGCTCGTTGGGCTGCTGCTGCATACGTTCGTCGATGGCGTGGCGGTCGCGAGCTCGCTGAGAGTCAGCTCGTCCCTCGGCGCGCTCGTGTTCGTCGCGGTGTTGCTCCACAAATTCCCTGAGGGGTTGGCAATCTCGAGCTTATTCCTCGCCGCGGGGGCCGGACGAGG
>DATEGN010000035.1:0-8191 GCA_035280125.1 Gemmatimonadaceae bacterium
GATGACCATAGCGCTGAATGGCGCCAATCAGAGCGGCAGCACCAGCAACTTTGCGAAGCAGCGATTCGTCGATCGCGCTCGGCGCAGTGGTGCCTGCGAGCGACTCGGCAAATCGAAAGAATTGACGCCACGATTCCTCGACTGAGGATGGATCGCGGCGATACGCATCGTACAGCTCGGCGATGTAGCCGTCGTTGAATGCGCTTGTAACCGGTAGGGAACTCATACCGTGAAATTTAAGCCGAGAAGGTAGAAGGTAGAGGGGAGAGGGTAGAGGGTGAAAGAAGAGAGGCGCGTCGAAAACGGCGCGCCTCTCTTCACACTCTACCCACTGCCTTCAACCCTCTACCCGTCCGCCGGAATCGCCAACGTAAAGGTCGATCCCACCCCGAGCTCGGATTGGACGTCGATGCGTCCGCCGAGCAGGTGGGCGAGTCGCTGCGAGATGTAGAGACCGAGGCCGGTGCCACCATGACGACGGGTCAAGCCGGTGTCTACCTGCGAGAACGGTCGAAAGAGTCGACGCGCGTCCTCGGGCGCGATGCCCGAGCCTGTGTCCACAACTGCGAAATGCACCTCGCGGCGCTCTTCGCCCTCGGCCTCGCCTGACGAGTGGATCTCGCTTAACACAATGCGAACTTCGCCTTCGTCTGTGAACTTCACCGCGTTGCCGGCCAGGTTGACGACGATCTGGCGCACCTTGTCAATGTCACTCGCGAGGCGAATCGGATCGGCGGGTAAGTCGCACACCAGGCGGAGATGCTTCTGTCGGGCGAGCGGCTCGACGATGGCCCCCGCTGCACGCACGAGATCCTCGGCGAGAAACTCCGTCGCCCGAACGACTTCGCGTCCGGCTTCGATACTCGAGAAGGCCAACACCTCTTCGATCATCACGGTGAGGTGATGCGTGACCGAGCGCATCCGCTCGAGCACATCGGATTGCGATTCCGTGAGCGGACCCATGACTTCGTCTGCCAAGAGCTCCTCGTAGCCCGTGAGCGCCGTGAGTGGTGTCCGCAGCTCATGCGAGATCGTTGCGAGAAAACGACCTTTGGCGCGATCGGCGGCCCGCGACTGCTCGAGCAACTCCGCTTTCCACATCGCCAGAGCAGCATGGTCCGCAATCACCCGCAGACGCTGTGCTTCGACGGGCGAGAACGCCGCCGCGCGCTCGCCACGAACCACAGTCAGGATGCCTAACAAGCAATCGTGTGCAATCAAGGGCGCCGCGAGCATCGGCCCGATGCGCAGCTCGGGCACGATTCGCGATAGCGGACGTTGCGACGCCGTGAAATCCTCGACCGACACGACACCGCCATTCTCCAGCGCCTCCTTTGCGACTGAACCATCGAGTGGAAATCGGCGCTCGAGTCCGAGCGTCATCGCACCAGCAGCCGACACGACTTCACCCTCGCTTCCGGCGCCACGAAGGACAGCCGCGCCAGTCGCATCGCACTGTTCGGCAGCCGCGGAGCAGAGCAGATCGAGCAGTTCTGTCGTATCTGCGACGGCAGCCATCTGTCGAGCGAGACGACGCAACGCGGCGTTTTCCGCATCGGGATCCGCGATCGCTTCGCCGCGAGAGCCAGGGGGAACCGACTCCGTCACCTCGATGACCAGCCGCTCGTCGGCGCTCCACACGGCGCGGACGCCGTAGCGCTCGATTCCAGTCGCGTACGGGAGCTCGAGATCGAAGTGCCGCGTCGTCCCATCGGCCCGCGCATCGCGCAGCATTTGCGCGGCGTGTCCTTCCTGGAAGAACGGAAACGCAGCGAACAGATCACGCCGCGTACATTCGGCGGCGGAGCGACCGAAGATGCGCTCCCATTGCCGATTCAATGTCTGAATGCGCCAGTCCGTACCGACGACGGCAATTGCACTTCCCAAGGCATCGAGAAGTGCGACTGGGTCGAGTCGGGTGTCTCGCGGCGCAATCGTGTCTGCGAGCGGCGAGAGCGCTTTCGCGGTCGTGTCGGTGTCACGCAGTCGCGCGCGCTCGCCCGGCTCCGCGGACTCCCGGCCGTCATCGGTCGACCGCACCCGCGCAGCCGACAGGCGGGACGCTTCCGTAACGTCCCGATCGTCGTGATTCACGTCGACATCCCTAAGAAGTCACGAGGTGATTCGCGCAGCGCGGAGCGCCGGCCATGCTAAAGATGCCGGCGCCGTAACTGCAGCCCGACGCCAGGACGATGCCGCGCCCAGCATCTGCAATGCTTGCTCGCGTTCGAGCGTCGGCAGATAAAGAAATCCCGCGATTCCATTCACGTCGAGCAAATGCACTTCCGCAGGCCGCCGTGTCAAGCTCACCGCGATCACGGGAAGTCGCGAAAGCAATGGGTCGCGCTCCCAACCATCCAGCGGAATGGTCGCGAGCAGGTCGTATTCGCAGATGACGGCGTCCGGCTGATACTCAGCGGCCGCATCAATGGCGTCATCCAATCCGACTACCGCGCGGGTGTCCACACCCAGGGCGTCGAAGAAACGGCAGAGATGATCACTCAAATACGGATGTCGCCCCACGCACAGCACGCGCATAGTGCGTGAATATACCGATGCAAGCCGCTTTTGTTCAGAGTCATTGCCAGTCTTTACGTGACACGCGTCACGGGCGAAATCGACGTTAGCTCGCCATTCGGCTCGGCGTCTGCGGCTCCGGCTCCTTCATACCCTCTCTCTCTTCGCGAGCCACGGTGCGAACACGGTCGTCATTTGGTGACGGCGTCGTGTCTTGATCGGTGATGCGCACGCTCGGCGCGCGCTCGGCGGTTGGTGGAAGGGATAGACGGAAGGTGCTGCCGCGCCCGAGCTCGGAATGGAGTGTCAATGAGCCACGCAGGAGCTCGGCAAGTCGTCGCGAGATAGGCAGGCCGAGCCCGGTGCCTTCCGTGAGCTGTGTCTTGCCAAGCTGTACGAACTCCTGAAAGATGCGCTCCTGATCATCGGGTGCAATGCCCTCGCCTTCGTCAATGACCTCGACGGTGATCCCGTTGTCGTCACGACGTGTGAGCGCAACGCGGATCGGCTTGCCGCGACCGAACTTGATCGCATTGGACAGCAAATTGAGCAAAATCTGACGAACCCGTCGTGGATCGGACACGACGCGAATCGCTTCACCCGTGTGCTCGATGCGCAGAGTCGATCCGTACTGGTCGGCCAGCGGACGTACGGTGACGAACAGGTCCTCGATGATCGAGGGGAAGCTCACGGGCTGCAGCCGAAGGTCGATTTTGCCGGCTTCGATCTTCGAGAGGTCGAGCACGTCGTTGACGAGCTCGAGGAGGTGCTTCGCCGCCTTGTGCGTGCGCTCGATGCCCTCTTTCTGTTTTTCGTTGAGCGGACCGTAGATATTCTCGAGCAGCAGCGTGCTATATCCGAGGACGGCGTTGATCGGTGTGCGAAGCTCGTGGCTCATCGAGGCGTAAAAGCGGCTCCGCGCCGTCATCGCTCGCTCGAGGTCCTGTTGACGCTCGTTGAGCTCGTCGTTCAGCGCTTTGAGCTCGCCCATCGTGTTCGCGAGCGAGACGGCTTGTTGCTTGAGCATCTCCTCATGACGCACGCGCTCGGAGACGTCGCGCAGGATTAGCGTGTACGTGCGATCGTTGCGCGATTTGAGCAGCGAGGCCGACGCTTCGATCGGAAAGGATTCCCCCGATGGACGTTTCGCCCTGAGCTCGAGTATACTCGTCGCCGGCGATGGCTTGGTTGCATGCTGGCCATCGCGTTCTTCGGCGAAGAGGCGGAGCTCGCGCACTGATTCCTCTTCGTCGGCGAAGAATCGCGCGACGGGGGTGCCGACCGCTTCGGCGCTTGCACACCCGAACATGTTTTCGGCCGCCGAATTGAACAGAGTGATCGTGCCGGCTTCATCGAAGCAGATGATGGCGTCGAGCGCAGAAGTCACCACCTCACGAAAGCGCGCCTGCGACTCCCAGAGCTCGCGCATGTGCCGGAACTCCATTTCGCGACGCTCGCTCTCGCGCACGAGCGCCTCCTTCGCGGCGACGTTTCGCTGTCGCACGTACAGATCGACGAATGCGGCGACCTTGGAGCGAAGGATCTCCGGCTGAAACGGCTTGAACAGATAATCAACCGCGCCGACCGAATAGCCCTCGAAGACGTACGCCTCTTCCTTGCTGATTGCGGTGAGGAAAATGATCGGGATGTATTTCGAGCGTTCACGAGATTTAATGATTCGGGCCGTCTCGAAGCCGTTCATGCCCGGCATCTGCACATCGAGCAGAATGAGCGCGAAGTCGCGCTCGAGAAGGCGCCGCAACGTTTCCTCCCCTGACGACGCGCGGACGAGGCGCTGATGCAGCGGCTCGAGAATCGCTTCCAACGCGAGGAGATTTTCGGCGCGATCGTCGACGATGAGAATGTCGACCTGCTCCGTCGTCGCGGGCGCTGGTTGGAGCTCGCCCTTCACGGACGCATTGCCGTTAGGCACGGACGGCAGTGTGCTCACGTGCCACCGGGGGGCATCGCACGTCGTGGCCCGGAGTCGGTGCGATCAAGAGACGCTCGCGGCGGACGAGCCGCGGCCTCGGCCCCTGACCGTGCATCCGCGTCGGCGAGGGTGCGGGCGATCTGTGCAATCGTCTGCACACGAGCGTCCGGCACGCATCGAATGGCGGCTGCCGGCATCGTTGGACTCTCGGCCGTCGTGGGCTCTTGCACGAGCGCGATGCCGCCGCGGTCGAAGATGCGCCTGAGTCCGCGGGACCCGTCCGAGTTCGCCCCCGTGAGAATTACGCCAATCGTCGCTGCCTCGTACGCGTCGGCCGCGGAATAAAAGGTTACATCGATGGAAGGACGGCTATACCGAACCGGCGGATCCGTGGACAGCGCGAATACGTCCCGATCGATGAGCAGATGGTAGTCCGCCGGCGCGATGAAGAGCGTGCCTTGCTCGATCGGCATCTTGTCTTCGACTTCGGTCACTCTCAGGTCCGTACGCTCCTGGAGAAACGTGCTCAGCAGGTGGTTGGACTCACGATGCCGGTGCTGCACGAGAACAGTGGGCACACGAAAGTCCGCCGGCAGGTTGCCCACCAGCTCGCGTAACGCATTGAGTCCGCCCCAGGATGTGCCGACGACCACTATCGAGTATACCACGGGTGAATGCCGAAGAATTATTTCACCTTTCGGTACATCTTTTCCCGAGCGTGCAGCTTCTCGTAGCAAGGCTCGTACTTCGAGAATCGCAATGTTTCTTTCGAGCCGAGAGCCAAGACGCCGAACATCGAGAGACTTTCGTAAAAAAGAGCATGGACACGGTCCTGCAGCTCACGATCGAAGTAGATCAGGACATTGCGACAGAAAATGACGTTGAATTCCGAGAACGACCGATCCGTGACGAGGTTGTGCTGCGAAAAGACGACATTGCGCGTCAGGGTCGGACTGAACAGTGCTCCGTCGTATTTTGCCGTGTAGTACTCGGAGAACGACTTGCTGCCGCCCGCCCTGATGTAGTTCTCGGTGTACTCCTGCATGCGATTGAGCGGAAAGATACCCGCTTTCGCTTGCTGCAAGACGACATCGTTGATGTCCGTCGCGTAGATGCGAGACCGCTCGTACAGACCCTCTTCGCTGAGCAGTATCGCCATCGAGTAGACTTCCTCGCCGGTCGAACAGCCCGCGTGCCAGATGCGAATGAAGGGCCACGTGCGAAGTAACGGGATGGCAATTTGGCGAAAGGCGCGATAAAAGCCCGGATCGCGAAACATCGCCGTCACGTTCACGGAAAGATCGAGGAGCAGGCGCTCCATCATTTCGGGATCGTGAAGCACCCGCGCCTGCAATTCGGAGATCGTGCGAAGGCCCTCGGCTTCGATGCGCTTCCACAATCGGCGACGAATCGACGCGTAGGCGTATGAACGAAAGTCGAAACCGTAGTGGCGAAATATCCCCTCCAGCAGCAGCTCGATCTCGAGCCGCTCGAGATCCGAGTTGTATGCGACCGGTGGTCCCGTGAGTGCTCGGCCCGGCGTTACCGGTACAGCCATACCCGCATGAGGCTGAGGAGCTGCTCCGTGTTAACAGGCTTTGTTATATAGTCCGAGGCACCGGCGGCGATGCACTTCTCACGGTCACCCTTCATTGCTTTCGCTGTCAGCGCGATGATCGGCAGGTTTTTGAGTTCCGGGATCTGTCGAACCGCGCGCGTTGTCTCGTAACCGTCCATCTCCGGCATCATGACGTCCATCAGCACCAGGTCGACGTCGGGCGTTGCCTTGAGCAGATCGATCGCGTACTTGCCGTTCTCCGCGAACGAAACGCGCATGCCGTGATCTTCGAGCACGCTCGTGAGCGAGAAGATGTTTCGTACATCGTCATCGACAATGAGCACATGCTTACCAGCAAAGACCGCGTCTGCGTTGTGCAGGCGCTCGAGCATGCGCCGCTTCTGCTCCGGCAGCTTCGCCTCGACGCGGTGCAGGAACAGCGCGGTCTCGTCGAGTAGGCGCTCCGGACTCTTCACGTCCTTGATGATGATCGTGTCGGCGAATCGGCGGAGCCGTGTCTCCTCTTCCTGCGACAGGTCCTTGCCGGTGTAGATGATGATCGGGAGGTCGCGCATCGCCGGATCGGCTTTGACGGTCTCGAGCAGCTGGAATCCGTCCTGGCCGCCCTTGAGGCCGAGATCGAGCACCATACAGTCGTAGTGGGTCTGCGCGAGATCGCGCAGCGCCTCCTCCGCGGTGGCGACAGCGGTGATCTCGACATCCTCATGGGCGATGAGCTCGATCATGCTCTGTCGCTGCGCATCGTCATCCTCGACGACCAGCAGTCGTTTCACTTGCTGATCGATGAACTGCGAGATGCGATTGAACGAATCGTCGAGCGCTTCTTTCGTCACCGGCTTCTCGAGATACGCAATCGCACCGGCCTTCATTCCCTGCTGACGCTCACGAATTCCCGTGATGATGTGCACGGGGATGTGCCGTGTGTCCGGGTGATGCTTCAGTCGGTCGAGTACGGCCCAGCCATCGATTCCGGGCATGTCGATGTCGAGCGTGATCGCATCTGGGCGATACGCATGCGCCAGCTGCAGACCGATCTCTCCATCATGGCCAACGATGCCCTTGAATCCCTTGTCGCGCGCAAGGTCGAGGAGGATGTGCGCAAAGCTCGCATCGTCCTCGATGATCAGCACGACGCGGTCACCCGGTTGGAGATCGTCTCGGTCGTCCTCGAAGCCTTTCGGACGCGGAAGGTCTTCGAGCGAGGGCTCGAGCGTTTCCACGCCCGTCTCGCCGCCCATCTCCTGGTCCATGCCGATCGACGAGAGGTCCGGCAGCTGCCATTCATCGGTCGCTGCCGGTGCCGGCTCGACTGGAGCCGAAGCCGCCGAGGTGAGAACCGAGGGTGCACTGTCAGACGATCCTCCCACGCTCGTGCCCGATGTGACCGGTTTGCGCTCGACGTCTCGCGTCGGCGCGAGGGCCAAACGAGCCGGCAGGGGGCTACTCTCTCGTGCGCTCGACCGCTGTGGTTGCCGCTCACCGGTCGCGTGCGAACGGAGCCGCTCTGGTCGTGGCGCCGACGTGAGCTCGTCCTCCAGCCGCCGCCGATCCTGTTCGTGATAGCGCACCGGGAGGAAGAGGGTGAAGGTGCTTCCCTGTCCAGGCGTGCTCTCGACGTGAATCTCCCCGCCGAGCAGGCGCGCGATCTCGCGGCTGATCGAGAGTCCCAGGCCCGTGCCGCCGTACTTCCGGCTGGTGGTACCATCGGCCTGCTGGAACGCTTCGAAAATCAATTGCTGTTTGTCGCGCGCAATGCCAATGCCGGTGTCCTTCACCGCGAATGCAATGACGTCGTCTGCGCGATCGAGAGTACGGGACGCGAAGCGACGGCCCTTCTCCGCGCGCCGAATGGCGAGCGAGACACTGCCACGCTCGGTGAACTTGAAGGCGTTCGACAACAAGTTCTTGAGTACTTGCTGAAGCCGCTGACCGTCGGTGTAGATCGGCGATGGGGCGTCAGGGGCGGCTTCGACGGTGAAATTCAGCCCCTTCTGTTCTGCCACCGGGCGGAACGTACGGTCGACGAAGTCGGTGATATCCCGAACCGAGACGTCGCTCGCGTTCACCTCCATCTTTCCCGCTTCGACTTTGGAGAGGTCGAGAATGTCGTTGATGAGGTTGAGAAGATCCGTGCCTGACGAGTAGATCGTTTGGGCAAACTC
>DATEGN010000036.1:0-10694 GCA_035280125.1 Gemmatimonadaceae bacterium
TCGACAGCGGCGCTGCTCAAGTTGGCGAGCGGATGGTGGTCCGATCGCGTGCAGCGACGCAAACCGTTGGTCGTCGCGGGTTACACCATTGCGTCGATCATGCGCCCACTCGTGGCGATCGCGCAGTCGGCGGCGCAGGTACTCGTGATTCGCGTATCGGACCGGGTCGGTAAGGGAATTCGAAACTCTCCGCGCGATGCATTGATCGCAGATTCGGTGGACGCGGCCAATCGCGGCCGCGCCTTCGGCTTCAACCGAACGGGTGATCATGCCGGAGGCGTCGTTGGACCGCTCATCGCGTTCGCACTGGTTCAGTGGCGTCATGTCGCGCTGAGAACGGTCTTCTGGTGGGCTGCTTTGCCTGGGGCACTCGCTGTCGCAACGGTTCTGTTCGGTGTAAAGGAGGTGCCGCGCCGTGAGTCCGCCAGCCAACAACCGATCGCCAGCAACAATGAGCCCCTCGGCAGGCGCTTTTGGGCTGTGCTCGGTGTCATCCTTGTCTTTACGCTCGGCAACTCGACAGATGCATTTCTGCTTTTGCGCGCTCAGCAGCTTGGGGTACCGATCGCGTTCGCACCCATTCTCTGGGCGTTTCTACACATCGTGAAATCGCTCTCGAGCACGCCTGGCGGAGCGCTGTCAGATCGCATCGGACGCAAGCCGCTGCTGGTTGCCGGCTGGCTGCTGTATGCGCTCGTGTACTTCGCATTCGGGCGTGCGACGCAGCATTGGCACGCGTGGGCGCTCTTCGGAGTCTACGGGATTTTTTTCGGGCTCACGGAAGGCACGGAGCGGGCACTCGTGACGGACATGGTGCCGTCGACTCGCCGCGGGACTGCGTTCGGTTGGTACAACCTGACGATCGGCCTCGGCGCCCTACCGGCATCCATCCTGTTCGGTGCGCTGTGGGACATCCGTGGCTCACGGGTCGCATTCGACTTCGGGGCCACACTTGCGCTCGTGGCGGCGATTGGGATCGCGATGATCCGTGTTGGCGTAGGGCAGAGGGTAGAGGGTAGAGTTCAGTAAACACGAACGGATTCCCGGAGTGTGCCGGTGTCGAGCGGGCCCGGACAGTCCAGAGCTGTGGGGACGCGAGTGACGCGAATTTGGGCGAATCCAACCGTGTGCACCTAAACTACTTACGCGCCGTCCAGCTCGCGTAATTAGCGTCGCAAGAACTTCGGCTCTCAAGGCGCGTGCCGAAGAGCGCACTTCGGCGCTACCAATTCTCCCTGTCTGTACATGGAGAGCAGAGAGCACAGCTACTCTCTACTCTCTTCCCGTTAGCAGCATCTCGCGCCCGGCTTCTCGAAGCGCGCTTTCAGTTGCGCGGACATGAATCCATCGCGGCTCACCGGCGTGAGGTCGGGATGATGCGCCCGCATGTGCGCGAGATAATGATCGTAGTCCGGCGCTCCGATGATGCGCCGAACGACCGAGCCCGCGCGTGAAAGCCAGACCAATGAGCGTTTGATCATCTCTCTACCCTCTACCCAATCAGTCTCCCGCGACGACGACGCGCGGCTGGAATGGTGCTTCGGTGGACAATGCCGGTTTTCGTCCCACGAGCACTGCCGCCCATTCGCGCAAGCTGTCGGCGAGGATGACCACGACGGAGATCATGAAAAACGCGGCGACTGCGGCGTCGAGGTAGTCGTTGAATGCCATGCGCAACGCGTCGCTGGCCGTCTTCACTCCGGCTGGGAGTGTCCCGGCCGCGGCCGCGGCACGCAACACCGCTGCGTGCGATAGAAAGCCAAGCTTCGGATCCGGCGAGAAGATTTTCGCCCAGCCGGCGCTCATCGTGACGATCACGAGCCACGCCAGTGGCAGTAGGGTCACCGGTGCATAACGAGCCCGGCCCATTTTGATAATGACGGTCGTGCCGACGCAGAGCGCGACGGCGGCGAGCAATTGATTCGAGATGCCGAACAGCGGCCAGAGTGAGTTGATGCCACCCAGCGGATCGATCACGCCCTGATACAGAAAGTGGCCCCACATCGCGACGAAGACCGCGCTCGTGATCAGAACGGCCGGGTACCACGACACTCGGCCTAACGGCGCCCAGACATGCTTGCCGAGATCCTGGAGCATGAATCGGCCGACTCGCGTTCCCGCGTCGAGCGTCGTGAGAATGAACAGCGCCTCGAACATGATCGCGAAGTGATACCAGAGCGCCATCGCGCCGCCGCCGCCGAGCGCGCGCGAGAAGAGGTGCGCCATACCTACGGCGAGGCTGGGCGCGCCGCCCGTGCGTGACAGCAGCGACTTCTCGCCCACCTGCTGTGCGAGCTGCGTCATATCCGACGCGCTCAGCGTGAATCCCCACTGCTGAACGGCCGCCGCCGCACTCGCGGCCGTGGTGCCGATCGCGCTCGCCGGTGCGTTGATTGCGAAGTAGACGCCCGGTGTCAGCACGCACGCGGCGATCAATGCCATGATCGCGACGAGCGACTCGATGAGCATTCCACCATAGCCGACCATCCGTGCGTCGGTCTCGCGCTCGAGAAGCTTTGGCGTCGTGCCCGAGGCGATCAGGGCGTGAAAGCCCGAGACGGCGCCGCACGCGATGGTGATGAACGCAAATGGAAAGACTTTTCCGGCGAAAACCGGTCCCGATCCATCGGTGAATTGTGTCAGTGCCGGCATGTGGAGCGGCGGGAGAACGAACGCGATGCCGAGCGCGAGCGCGATGACGACGCCGATCTTCACGAACGCGGAGAGATAGTCGCGCGGTGCCAGGAGCAGCCACACGGGAAGCACCGACGCCGCGAACCCGTAGATCATCACCGCGATCGCGAGCGTGACTCCGCTGAGCGTGAACATCGGGCCGAGCGTCGCACTGTCGGCAGCCGCTCGGCCCGCGTACAGCGCACCAACGAGTAACACGAGTCCAATCGCGCTCGCCTCGAGCACACGCCCGGGGCGAATCCAGCGGAGATAGATGCCCATCACGATCGCGATCGGGATCGTCAATGCGATCGTGACTGTTCCCCAGGGACTGGATCGCAACGCGTTCACGACAACGAGCCCGAGTACGGCGATGAGCACCACCATGATGCCGAGCACGGCGACGAGCGCGGTGTACCCGCCGACGGGTCCGATTTCCTCTTTTGCCATCTGTCCGAGCGTCTTTCCATTGCGACGGACCGACGAGGCGAGGATGACGAAATCCTGAACCGCACCACCAAGCACGACGCCGACGATGATCCAGATCGCGCCAGGGAGAAAGCCGAACTGCGCGGCGAGCGTCGGCCCCACCAGCGGCCCAGGCCCTGCAATCGCCGCGAAGTGATGACCGAACACGATCCAGCGATTTGTCGGCACGTAGTCACGACCGTCGTTGAGCAGCTCGGCGGGGGTCGCGCGATTGGGGTCGAGCGCGAAGACTTTCGTCGCGATCAACTTGCTGTAAAAGCGGTACGCGACGAGATAGCTGCATACGGCGGCAGTGAGCAGCCACGCCGCATTGATCGTCTCACCGCGAGAGAGCGCGAGCCAGCCGATTGCTCCGGCACCAGCAAGCGCGATCGCGATCCAGATGATCGTCGAAACAACCTTGGACATGAGCGGTGGACTCCGGCTAAGTGGTCCAGGGTGGGCAAGATGAGGGAGGCACTGGCGAGAGGCTAGTGGCGAGTCGCGACAACCACCAACCACCAACAACACCAATTACCTTGCGTCAGCCCACGAGACTGGACACACGCCACTCGCGAACCTTCGAATGACCTCGGCTCATCGCCTCTCGATCGTTGTTCTCTGCGCCGTCGCTTTCGGGTGCGGCGGTTCCGGCGGGCCACAGCCCGCGACTGCTCCTGCTCCGGAGAATCGTCCGCTTGCAGCACTCGCCGCGAGTGGTGCCATCGTGACGCCGACGTATGCGCTGCGGGCAGCACCGGGATTGGATTGGTCTGCCCGGCTCGAGCCGAGCCGAGAGACGCTGCGAGTGATGGATGGTGAGATTGCGGCCGCCATAGCGAGCCGTGGCCTCAAGACGGGTTGGCTCTTCCCCGCCGATCTCGCGCTCACCTACAAGCGTAACCCGACATATGCGAGCGATCCGTACGCGCTTGCGGCGGAACCGCTACGCGCTCCTTCGTTCTCCGCCGGCACGCGGCTCACGGAGCCACTCGCCTCGCAGCTGCGCACGATGATCGCGCTGCACGAGAATGCGCGCATCGTGCTCCTGCCTATCGAGTTGCGCTTCGAACGCGTGGACACCACGAACACGGCACGCGCGACGCTGAAGCTCGTGACTGTCGATCCGCGCTTCTCCGAAGCTCGCTGGGTTGGCGAGGTCAAGAGCGATACCACCAGCGCTGATCCGCATGTGCTCATGGCCGCGCTGGCCAGAGGCGTCGCGGACCTGATCGTGAGCCGATAGTCCGTGTGATCGGCCGCTGCCGCTCTGCCTATCTTTGACCTTCAGATCCAAAACGATACTGCATGTCCACCACAGTCACTCTGATTCCTGGCGACGGAATCGGACCGTCGATCAGTCGCGCCACAGTGCGCCTTCTCGACGCCGCAGGCGCCGCCATTTCGTGGGAGGAGCATGTCGCGGGAATGGCCGCCGTCGCGAAGTACGGCGACCCGATTCCCGACGAGACGCTCGACTCGATCAAGCGCACGCGTGTCGCGCTGAAGGGGCCACTCGAGACGCCCGTTGGTGAAGGTTACCGATCGATCAACGTTGCTTTGCGAAAGAGCTTTGATCTATACGCGAACGTAAGGCCAGCCTACTCCATTCTCCCGGGGGGCCGGTATCAGAATCTCGATCTTGTGCTCGTGCGGGAGAATACCGAGGGGCTGTACGTCGGGATCGAGCATTACATCAAGATCGGCGACGATCCACGCGCTGCCGCCGAAGCAATCGCCATCATCACGCGCGAAGGATCGGAGCGTATCGTCCGCTACGCGTTCGAGTACGCGGTGAAACACGGACGCCGCAAAGTGACGCTCGTTCACAAGGCAAACATTCTGAAGCTCGCACAGGGTCTCTTTCTCGATGTCGGCCGGATGGTGGCGCGCGACTATGCCGGGCGCATCGAGTTCGAGGAGCGCATCGTTGACGCAATGGCGATGAAGCTCGTGCTACACCCCGAGCGGTTCGACGTGATCGTTACGACGAATCTTTTTGGGGACATCCTTTCCGATCAGATTTCTGGGCTCGTCGGCGGACTCGGTCTTGCACCGGGCGCCAACATCGGCCAGCACGGTGCAATCTTCGAGGCGGTGCATGGCACGGCGCCCGACATCGCCGGGAAGAACATCGCCAACCCTGGGGCACTGATGCTCGCGGCGTGCATGATGCTCGAGCACCTGGGCGACATCGACCGCGGACGGCGCATTCGACACGCGCTCGAGCAAACAGTGAGGGAAGGGAAGACGGTGACGCGCGATCTTGGCGGCACGGCAACGACGGACCAGTTCACCGACGCGATCATCGCCAAGCTCTGATGTCGAGAGACGCCGAATTGGCCGCCGGAGCTCGACCCGACGAACGGGAGAACGAGGGCCTAACGACAACCCTCTTTCACTGCTCGGATCTGCACTTCGGACATCCCGCGGTGCCCGAACAATACGAGGCGATCGAGGCAATCATCGCCGAGCGGCACTATGACGTCGTTGCGATTTCCGGAGACCTCACGCAGCGTTCGCGTTCGGGAGAGTTTCAACGCGCACGTGTGTTCATTCAGCAGGCGAAGCGGTACAGTGAGGTCATCGTCGTGCCAGGGAATCACGACGTGGCCTGGTGGAAGGCGCCCCTCGGCTTTGGAAGTCCGAGCGCAATGCTCGCGAACTATCGTCGTTTTATCAGCAACGATCTCGAGCCGGTTTTGCGTATTGCGGGTGCGACGATCATCGGTCTCAACACTTCGCAGGGCGTCACCGCCCGTACGCTGACCTGGAATCTCCGAGACATCTCGATCATCGGCGATCTGCGTCGCGATCAGCTCGAGAGGACCCGCGCGGAATTCGAGCGCTCGCGCGCGGACGATGCGCGTATCATTGTCATGCACCATAATCCCGTGAAGGGTGAGCTCTCGCGACGGCATGGACTCAAACACACCCAGCGCATACTCGGCGCGTTCTCAGAAATGAGCGTCGATCTCGTGCTCTGCGGTCACGATCATCAGGAAGCGGTGCATTACATCGAGCATACGAAGAAAGGCACGGTCATCTCGACGGCCGGCACGATCTCCAATCGAGCTCGCGGAGGGCGGCCCGGTTCGGTGAACAGCATCCGCATAACGAAGGATGCAATCGAGGTTTCGACGCTGCTGTGGGCAGGCAGCGAGGGTGGCTTCGTTCCCGGTCCGTCCAAGTGTTTCGCTCGCTGAAGCAGCTACTCGGTCGCGCCGCCCAACTCGATCTCGAGCTGAACGCGCCGGCGAAGGCAACGGATCCCGCAGCGGAGCTGTTGACTCGTCTCCGCGCGCTGGGATTGTCGCGGATTCACCGCTGCCGCCTAACGCGTAACGGTCATGTCATGGTGAGCTTCAGCGGTGGCTCGCTCCGCGTGCACGAGGGCTACTCGAGCGCGCCGGCGGAGGTCCTGCGCGCCATCGTTGTTTTCGTCGAGGGACGCACGCGTGCCGAGCGGCTCGCGGCGCAACGCATGATCATCGCGCATCCGGTGAGTGCGTCGCCGAGCTTGCGCCGTCCGCGTACCCGCCCGGAGGACCGGGCCATGGTTACCGAGCTCGCGCGATGGCACGAACGCTATAATGTCGAGCACTTCCATGGCAGACTGAGGTCGGTAACCCTCCGCGTGTCACGAAGGATGCGGAGCCGTCTCGGACACTACACGTGCGCGGCACATGGCGAGCCGGCGGAGATCGCTCTCAGCTGGCGCCATATCCGCCGCGACGGATGGGAAGAGGCTCGTCACACTCTGCTGCACGAGATGGTACATCAGTGGCAGGACGAAACTGGCCAGGAGATCGACCACGGCCCGAAGTTCCGGGCCAAGGCCCGCGAGGTCGGTGTGGCTCCGTTCGCAAGGCGTACTCTCAATCGCGGCTCCAAGCGTCAGCCGAGCGAGGGACGTATTGGTCGCAGTGCGGCCCGGGACCGATGAGGAACGGGGAACAGGGAACGGGTCCTGACTCTAACGGCTGCTAATTAGCTTTCCCGCCATGCTCGACTTCTTCAACATCGATAGTCAACTGTCCGAGGAGGAGCGCGCAGTTCGCGACAGCGTCCGTCGCTTTGTCGACGAGCGCGTTCTTCCGATCATTGGCAAGTGCTACGTGGAAGGCCGTTTCCCGAAAGAGCTCGTGCCCGAGATGGCGGAGCTCGGCGTCTTCGGCGCGAATCTCCCCGAGGAATACGGTTGTGCGGGGCTCAACAACGTCGCGTACGGGCTGATCATGCAGGAGCTCGAGCGCGGCGACTCGGGCGTTCGCTCGTTCGCGTCGGTGCAGGGTGCCCTGGCGATGTATCCCATCTTCGCGTTCGGCAGCGAAGACCAGCGACTCGCGTGGCTGCCGAAGATGGCGAGCGGTGACGTGATCGGATGCTTCGGCCTCACCGAGCCGGACTTCGGGTCGAATCCGTCCGGTATGATCACGATGGCGCACGAGCAGGCGGATGGGACCTGGCTGCTCAATGGCGGCAAGATGTGGATCACGAATGGCTCGACGGCGCAGATCGCGGTCGTTTGGGCGAAGACGAACGGCGACAAGAGCGAGCGCTCCATTCGGGGGTTCATCGTGCCGACGGACAGCAAGGGCTTCAAGGCGCGAGATCAGAAGGGCAAGCTCTCGCTGCGCGCGAGCGACACGAGCGAGCTGGTATTCGAGGACGTGCATTTACCTAACGACGCCCTTCTGCCGAAATCGGGTGGGCTCAAGAGTCCGCTGATGTGCCTGACGCAGGCGCGCTATGGCATTTCGTGGGGCGCTATTGGCGCTGCCATCGCCTGCTTCGAGGAGGCAGTCTCGTATTCGAAGAACCGCGTGATGTTCGATCGCCCGATCGGCGGCTTCCAGCTGCAACAGGAGCGGATCGCCGACATGCTGACGGAGATCACCAAAGCGCAACTCGTGTCACTGCATCTCGGCCGCCTCAAGGACGCGGGCAAATACACGCCGCAACAGGTTTCGCTCGCCAAGCGAAACAACGTGAACATGGCGACTGATGTCGCTCGTGAGGCACGGCGACTTCTGGGCGCCGTTGGCATTCTCGCCGAGTACGGCGCGATGCGTCACATGGCCAACCTCGAGAGCGTGTATACGTACGAGGGGACGCATGACGTCCACACGTTGGTGCTGGGCCAGGCGGTGACGGGCATCTCGGCCTTTACCTAGACCCTTCGACATCCTTCCCTGTGAAGATCGCTGTCTGTATCAAGCGCACGCCCGACTCCGAAACCCGCTTCAGGATCAACGCGTCGGGCAGCGCGATCGACGAATCGGGCGTGAAGTTCGACATGGACGACTTCGCGAGCTATGCCGTCGAAGTCGCGCTTCAGATGAAAGAAAAAGCCGGCTCCGGTGAGGTCGTGGTGCTTGCCGTTGGACCGGATTCGGTGCAGGAGACCCTGCGCAAGGCGATGAGCATGGGCGCGGATCGCGCGATACAGCTCAAGACCGACGCGACTCCGTTCGACGGACTGGCGATCGCCAAGGCGCTCGCGGCCGAGCTCAAGGCCGGCGGCTTCGACCTCGTGCTCTTTGGCAAGCACGCGTTCGACACGTCCGAAGGCGTCGTTGGCACGGCGACGGCGGAGCTGCTCGATGTTGCGTGCGTCACCGCAGCGTCGAAGTTAGAGGTTGCTAATGGCAAGGGTTCGGCGCGCCGCGAGCTCGAGGGGGCGGCGGAGATGGTGGAGTTCAGTCTTCCCGCGGTCGTCACGATCGACGAGGGCATTGCGCGTCCGCGGTATCCGTCGCTCAAAGGCATCATGGCGGCGAAGAAGAAGCCCCTCGAATCCAAGCCCGCGCAGCTCGGCACGCCGCGTGTCACCGTGAAAAACATGGCGCTCCCGCCGGAGCGTCCGCCGGGACGCATTGTCGGCGAGGGAACGGGTGCCGTCGCAGAGCTCGTGAAGCTCCTCCAGACCGAAGCCAAAGTGCTCTGAATCGCCTAACGAATGGCCAATATTCTCGTTTTTGCGGAAACGCGCGGCGGCGAGCTGCGCAAGATCGCCACTGAAGCCGTTGCGGTCGCGCGCCGGCTCGCCGATAAGTCCGGCGGCGGAGAGGTACACGCCGTCATTGCCGGACCGCCCGGCATTGCTCAGAAGAGCGACGTTCTCGGTCGCTTCGGCGCCGACGTCGTGCTTGCGATGGAGCATCCAGCGCTGGCGACCTTTGCGCGCGAATCGATCGCGGCAACGATCGCGGCGTGTGCGAAGAGTGCGTCGTACCGCGCCGTCGTCCTCGGCTTCTCGTCGCAGGGGCGCGATCTCGGCCCACGCGTCGCCGCCAAGCTCGACGCGCCCATCGTGAGCGATATCGTTGACGTCGACCTCACCGGTGACACGGCGACGGTGAAGCATCCTGGGTACGCGAACAAGGTCATCGTCACGCTGGCCGTCAGTGGCAGCCCCGTGGTCTTGAGCATTCGGCCGAGCGCGTTTGGCGCCACGGAGGCATCGCGGAGCGCGCGCGTCGAGGCCCTTGCGCCGGCCGGCGACCCCGCTGCCTCACGAGTCAAGGTTACTCAGGTGATCGAGGGCTCGAAGGGTCGGCCGGACCTCGCGGACGCGCCGGTCATTGTCGCTGGCGGACGCGGACTCAAGGCGCCGGAGAATTTCAAACTCGTTGAAGACCTCGCGGATGCCTTTGGCAACGCGGCGGTTGGCGCGACCCGCGCCGTGACCGACGAAGGCTGGCGTCCCCATGCCGATCAAATTGGACAAACGGGCCGGCAAGTGAGTCCACAACTGTATGTCGCCGTTGGAATCTCCGGCGCGATCCAACATCTCGCCGGAATGCGTACGTCGAAGACCATCGTCGCCATCAACAAGGACAAGGAGGCGCCGATCTTCAAAGTTGCTGACTATGGCATTGTCGGTGACGTGTTGGAGGTCGTGCCGGCGTTGACGCAAGCGGTACGCGAGGCAAAGCAAGGCCATTGAACCGAGGACGAATCATATGAGCACGCAGAACGTCGTGTTTCTCTTCGTCCTCACGCTCGCCGCGGGCATTTTCGCGCTGAACGTCCAGCGGCTGGTGAGCTATCTGCGGCTCGGCGTGGCCGAGGAGCGCAACGACAATCCTGGGCTGCGTCTTGTCAACGTGCTGCGGATCGGTATCGCGCAGACGAAGATTCTACGCGAGCCGGTGGCGGGCATCATGCACGCCACGATCTTCTGGGGATTTATCGTTCTCACCGCGGGCACGCTCGAGATCTTCATTCAGGGACTGTGGAACGGCTTCTCGTACGAGCGAATACTCTGGCATCCGCTCTATGTGCTCTACGCGGCGTCTCAGGATGCGTTCGCCATCTTCGTTCTCGCGGCGGTTGCGTTCGCGTTTTATCGGCGGCTCGTGCTGCGCCCGAGACGACTCGAGGGCGACAAGATCGAGCATCTCGACGCCTATATCATTCTCGACTTGATCGCGGGATTGATGGTGACGTTGCTGTTCGCGAACGCCTTTCTCTCGATTATCCAGCCCGATGCCGTGGGACCCGAGAAGTTCGTTTCGCACTTGCTCGCCACGCCATTTCAGCACGCC